>DASXIR010000001.1:0-18903 GCA_036497895.1 Vicinamibacterales bacterium
ACGGATGATGGATCCGGTTCTTCACCTGGTCCGCAACGCGGTCAGTCACGGCATCGAACCGCCTGAAGAACGAATCGCACACGGCAAGCGACCGGAGGGCACTATCACGCTCAGCGCGTCCGCAGCCGGCGAACTCGTCACCATCGAAATCGCTGACGATGGCCGCGGCGTGGATGCGGGCGACGTGATCGCACGCGCGCGCCAGGCAGGGCTGCCGGTTCCAGTCGGCCAGCTCGATTCCAATGCCGTGCTGGCGCTGCTTTGCGCGCCGGGATTCTCGACCAAAGACGAGGCCGACCGCGCCAGCGGACGAGGCGTCGGCATGGCCGTCGTGAAGGAAACCGTCGAGCGACTGTCGGGCACAATCGCGCTCGACAGTGAGGCGGGCGTCGGTACTCGCTTCACGATCCAGCTGCCGTTGACGCTGGCGATCGCCGACGCGCTGATCGGGCGGGTCGGGCTCGAATCGTTTGCCGTTCCGCAGAGCGTGGTCCGCGAGGTCATCGAGGTCAACGCAAGCGAGGTTCGCCAGATTGAGGGCAACGAAATCATCCCCTACCGCGAGGCCTCGCTATCGATCGTGCGTCTGGCGCGGGTGTTCGGGATTGAGACGCCGTTGTCAGCGCGTTTTCACGTCTTCGTCATCGGCAGCGGCGCTGGCGCCGTCGGTTTCGCCGTCGACCGGATCGTCGGGCAACGGGAGATCGTGGTCCGCGCGATTGCCGATCCGCTGGTGCGCGTGGACGGCATTTCCGGCGCCACCGACCTCGGTGACGGCCGCGTCGTTCTGATCTTGGATCCGACCGCCTTGGCGCGGCTGACGCGCCAGCGATCGGCCAGGGTCCTCGCCGACTCGTCAACCTGGGGACGGATTCGCGCCTGAGGCTCATGACTGACAGCACCGACAACTACATCGTGTTTTCCGTTGCGGGCACGTCGTATGCGCTGCGCAGTGCCGACGTCCAGCATGTCGAAATGGTCGAACAGGTCACCCGCGTGCCGAACGCGGCGCCGTTCGTGGACGGCGTGGTGTTTTCGCGCGGCCAGGTGGTGCACGCGGTCAACCTGCGCTGCCGCTTCGGGTTCGAGCGCGTGCCGTACGATCTGCGGACCCGCCTGATCGTCGTCCAGGCGGCCGCACGACAGGTCGGTCTGATCGTGGACGAAAGCCGCGAATTCGTGCGCCTGCCCGGGTCGGCGATTCAGCCTCCGCAGGAATCCGTGAGCGGTCTCAGCGGCCGCTACATCCAAGGCATCGCCTCGTTCAACGACCGCCTGATTCTCGTGCTGCAGCTCGATCAACTCATGAACTTTGCCGAGCCGCTCATCGCGGCCTGATTCTGGAGACGGACTGATATGGCTTCACCAACCACGCGGCGGACCAATGGGTCGAACGGACACGGTGGCGCGGCACCGGCATTCGACGCGGCCATTGTTCAAACACGTGCGGACCAGATTTCTCAATCGGCGAGCCTGATCGCCCGCGTCGCCGACGAAGTCGCCGACAGCGCCCAGTCGCAGGGGCGCAGTCTCGACGAAGCCGTTGCCGAACTGAGCGGGATGACCGGTTCGCTCGGCGAAACCAGCAGCCAGGCCGAATCCGTGAGCGCCTCGGCGGAGGAGCTGGTGTCCTCGATGAACGAGATGGCCGCCTCCATCGAGCAGGTGACGACCAACGCGACCAGCCTGTCCAGCCTGGTCAGCGAGTCGGCCGCGAGCACCCAGCAAACGATGGTGTCGATCCGCACCATCGCTGGAACCGCCGACGAGATGTCGACATCGGCTCAGGAAGTAGCCGCCTCGATCACCGAAATGGCGAGCAGCACGAAGAATGTTAGCCGTGACACGGACGAACTGATCGCGTCGATTAACGAGACAGCGGCGGCGATCGAAGAAATGGCACGCTCGATCGACGGCGTCGCAGGCAACGCGGCCGATCTGGCGGCAACCACCGAGGAGACGGCATCGTCCATCAACGAAATGGCTGCCTCGATTGAGCAGGTTGGCGCGATGAGCAACAGCCTGGCGACCGCCGTCGAACAGAACGCCACCGCGATCGAACAGATGGCGCGCACCGTCCAGTCGGTCGCCGCCAGCGGCAAATCGATCAGTGAAGTCGCGGCTAGCGCGGCGGCCAGCGCCAACCAGCTCGATCGGTCGATTCAATCGGTCGCGGCGTTAGCCAAACAAGGCGACGAAGTGAACCGGCGGGTGTCGCGCGATGCCGAGGACGGCGGCGCTACGATCCAGCGATCGATCCAGGGCATCGGACGGCTGCGGGACTCGATGGTGCAGTCTTCGTCGGTCATGCGCGAAATGGGCAAACGCGCCGACCAAATCGGGAGCATTGTCGACACCATCAACCTGATCGCGGAGCGGACCAACCTGTTGTCGCTCAATGCGTCGATCGAAGCGGCGCGGGCCGGCGACGCCGGCCGCGGCTTCGCGGTCGTCGCGGAAGAGATTCGTAACCTGGCCGATCGGTCGGCGAAAGCGACCGCGGACATCGCCGGCATCATCAAGGGATTGCAGTCGGTGGCGCAAGAGGCGATCTCGGCAACGACCGACGGCTTGCGAATCGCCGACGAAAGCAATTCGCTGGCTGAAGTCGGCGCTACCGGACTGAGAAAGATCCTGACCGGCCTCGGCGAAATCACCGGCGTCGTGTCCCAGGTGTCGCGCGCGACCGAGGAGCAGCTGGGCGCGGCGAGAAGCGTCACGGCCGCGATGGGCACCACCAACGAACAGGCGCGCCTCGTCGCGAGCTCGACCGCCGAACAGGCCACGGCGGCGAACAGCATTGCGCAGGCGACGACGCAGATGAGAAAAATCGCTCAGGAAGTGAGCAAGGCGGTCGGCCAGCAGGCGACGGCCGCTCGCGATGTCCTCAAAGCGTCGCAAAACGGCAGCCGCCTCGCCGCTCAGGTCCGCAAGTCCGCCTCCGAGCAGGCTCGGTCAGCCGCCGAAATCGTCAGCGCGACCGAGGCGATGCGGCGCGGCGCCGTGTCCAGCACGCGGGCGCTGGCCGAACAGGCCACGGCATCGGAGCAGATCGTCAAAGCCGCGTCCGGCCTCACCAAGATGATCGCATCCGTGAGTCGCGGCGTGGCCGAACAGGCAGCCGCCGCCGGGCAGGTGACCACGGCCGTCGACAGCATGCGGAAGCAATCCGAACAGGGAGCACGCGCGTTGAGCGAACAGACCAGAGCGATGAAGGACATCACCGGCGCGGCAGCCAATATTACGAAGCAGATGCGCCTGCTCTCGACGGCCAACAAAGAGCACAGCAGCGGTGCGGCTCGTCTTCTTGGTCAGCTGAAGACGATTCGCGTCGTGACCGACCGCAACACCCAAGGCGTGAAGGAGACGCTCGGGAACACCAACGACCTGGTGACCTACGCCGAAGCGTTGCGAGAAGCGCTGCGAAACGGCGACGCATCGAGCAACGCCCGAAAAGGCCGCCGGAACGGATCGAACGGCCGCGCATGACGCAGTCTCCGGATCCGGCGCGCGAGCCGCGCGTTGGCGTCTTCACCACCGACACCGATCTCGTCGTCAAAAGCTGGGACGACTCCCTGGCGCAGATGACCGGTATTTCGCCGGCGCAAGCGCGCGGTCAGCGCCTCGAAGCCCTCGTGCCCGACTTGACGAGCCGGGTGTCTGCGGAACGCCTCCGCGAGCCGCTCGTCTCTGGCGCGGTTGAGGTGTTGGCGCCGGCCTTTCATAAGTATTTGATCCCCTGCCCACCGCTCGAGCCCTCGGCCGAGTTCGATCGCATGCAGCAGCGTGTGGTCATCGGGCCGCTGCGTGGCGACGAGGGCACCGAAGGCTTGATTGTGACCGTCGAGGACGTCACGTCCCGCCTCGATCGGGAGCGGACATTGTCCAGGCTGCTCCGCGACGGTTCCCCCGCCGATCGCGTGGCGGCGGTGCGCAAGCTGGCCGAACTCGACAACCCCGACGGGCTGGGGCCGATCGAAACGGCGTTGTCCGACGAAGACTGGCAGGTGCGCCGCACGGCGGTGCGCGCACTGGCGACCCAACGGCACGCACACCTCGTCGACGCCGTGATCGCGGCATTGCGGGACGGTCATCGCAACTTCAGCCTGCTGAGCAGCGCGCTGCAGCTGCTGTCCACGACAGGCGTCGACGTCACCGAGGCGCTCGCCGGCCTGATCACACACGCGGACGCGGACGTTCGCATTCAGGCGGCGCTGGCGCTGGGCTCGCAGCCGCGCGATCGCGCGATCCAGCCGTTGATTGACGCGCTCGACGACCCCGACGTCAATGTTCGCTTTCACGCCATCGAAGCCATCGGCCACCATGCCCACCCCGACGCAATGAACCGGTTGTGCGACATCGCCACTTCTGGCGATTTTTTTCTCGCCTTCCCGGCGATCGAAGCGCTCGTCCGTATCAACGATCCGATCGTCGCGCCGCATTTCGCCGCCCTGCTGAACGACGAAATGTTGTCGGGAGCCGCGGCGGACGCGCTTGGGGAAATCGGCGACGAAGACGCACTCGATCCCCTGGTGAAGGCGCTGGACAATGCCGCGGTGCCGGTCGCGCCGATCGTGGGCGCGCTGGCGCAGATCCAGGCACGCTACAAGACCCTCTTCGACGGAGCGGCAGTGATCGAGGACGGCGTGAACGAGTCGATCTCGGAGTCGGCCACGGACCGGATCTTGCTCGAACTGTCGCGTGACTCCGGCGAATCCCTCAAACACCTGGTGACCGTTCTCAGCTGGCTTCGGCGAGACGCTGTTCCCGCGCCTCTGGCCCGGCAACTCGGGAGCGCCGGGGCTCGCCACGAGGTCATAGAGGCGCTGGTCCGCTTCGGTGGTCCGGCGGTGACCCTGCTCATCGGCCAGCTGGCGTCAGAGGATGTCGACGTGAAACGCGCGGCGGTTGTGGCACTGGGCCGGATGGGAGACGCACGTGCCACCCCGGCGTTGACCGCCCTGCTGCTCGACGAAGACGAGCGTCCGCTATGGGCCGCGGTTGCAGGCGCGCTCGCGCGCATCGGCGACCGATCACCCTTCGAGGCGCTGCTCAGCCGCCTCGGCGACCACGACGCTGCCGTCCGTCAGGCTGCGATTGGCGCATTGAACTCGATCGGCGATCCCTCGATGAGCACGCGCATCAGCGGGCTCATCGACGACCCCAGCCCGCTGGTGCGGGAGTCGGCTGTCCGCATTGCCGGCTACTTTGGCTATCCCGATTGCGTGGACGGCGTGTTCGCACGCTGCCACGACACTGACGATTCGGTCCGCTCTGCGGCGGTCGAACTCCTTCCCTATTTCGACGACCCGCGAGCCCTGGACACCCTGACGGCTGCGCTCGGCGACCCGGTCGCGCGCGTGCGCGCCGCAGCTGCCCACGCCCTGGGCTCGATGCCGGGCGCAACCGAGCGCGGCCTCTTGATGCGTGCACTCGACGATCCGGAGCCGTGGGTCCGCTACTTCGCCGCGATCGGGCTCGGACGGCAAGGCGACGCGACGGCGTTGCCGTTGCTCGCCAGGCATGCGCGGACCGATGCGGCCGTCCACGTTGGTGTCGCGGCCATCAACGCGGCCGCCTCCATCGGCGGCGAAGCCGCGGTCCCCGTACTTGCAGCGCTGGCCCTCGAAGACGGCGAACGTGGACAGACGGCGATCCGGGCACTCGGTACGACGCGGTCGGATGCGGTTGTCGGCGTGCTGCGCGAGGCGCTGCGCTCGGAGGATCCGCGGCGGCGGACCGTGGTCGTCGAGGCCTTCACCGCACAAGGCGGAACCGCGGCTGTCGACGCGCTGGCGTGGACCTCGACGGCCGACGCGGATCCGCTGGTCACGCGTGCCGCCATCTCGGGACTGCGTGACATCGCCAATCGGAATGTCCCGACCAGCGGCGCCGCCATTCGTTCGTTGATCGAGGTGTTGCACGATCCACAACGGCGCACCGACACCTTGACGGAACTCGCCCGCCTCGCGCCGGCGGGCATTCCGCTGCTGGTCGATGGCTTGGACGCCGAGGATCCGGAAGTCCGACGCAATATCGTGGAAGCGCTGGGAAGGTTGAGGAATCCGCTGGCATCCGCCGGGCTCCGCCAGGCGCTGTCGGACGCCGACGCCGGCGTGCGCCGAGCCGCAGTCACCGCGCTGTCGCGAGTCGGCGCGCGGGGACTCGGCAGCCGGCTGTCGGCTCTGGCATTATCCGATCCCTCGCCCGCTGTCCAACGAGCGGCCGCTGCCGCGCTGCACCGCCGGGGCGCAGACACCGCCACGGGGAACGAATGAATGGCATTCGAACCCGAGAATCTCGGCCTCACGTCAACGGGTCTGCCATTGTTGCGCGATCTGATTCACGAACACACCGGCCTGTTCTACGACAACGGGCGCTACGACAGTCTCACCGATCGCCTGGCGCCGCTGATTCTCGAACGCGGGTTCCGCTCGTTCCTCGATTTCTACTACCTGTTGAAGTACGACGATCGAAACGCCCCGACCGAGTGGCGGCGGGTCCTCAACGCGCTATCGGTGCCCGAGACTTATTTCTGGCGGGAGGTCGAGCAGATGCACGGCTTCTCGCAGCACGTCCTGCCCGAGCTGGTTCGCGCCTTTCCGGGGCAGCCGCTGCGCATCTGGAGTGTGCCCTGCGCCACTGGCGAAGAACCGTTGACGATTGCCATGGTCCTCAACGAGGACGGCTGGTTCAGCCGGGCCCCGATCGAGATACACGCCAGCGACGCGAGCAGCGTGGCGATCGACAAGGCCCGGGCCGGCCGATACCGCGAGCGCTCGTTCCGCACGCTGTCACCGGAGTTGCGCGAGAAATATTTCATCCAGCATGGAACCGAAGCGGAGCCGGTGCCTTCCCTCCGCGACCGGGTCACGTCGTGGAGCGTGGTCAACCTGAAGGCCCGGGACGAGATCGCGGCGCCGGCCGCCAGCGCACCCGTGATTTTCTGCCGCAACGCCTTCATCTATTTCTCTCCTCAGAGCGTCAAGGCCGTGGTCGAAGCGTTCGCCGCCGCGATGCCGTCACCGGGCTACCTGTTTGTCGGCGCATCCGAATCGCTGCTGAACGTCACCGACCGCTTCATGCTCGAGGATGTTAACCGCGCTTTTGTCTACGTGAAACGATGACACCGGAGTTCATGTCCACATCCCGCCGCCTGCGCATCCTCGTCGTCGACGACTCGGCCTACGTCCGCAAGATCGTGTCGCAGGTGTTGTCACGCAGCCCGCTGCTCGAGGTCGTCGGCACCGCCCGCGACGGCGCCGAGGCGCTCGAGCGGGTCGCCGAACTCAATCCCGACGTGGTCACCACCGACCTGATTATGCCGACGCTCGACGGCGTCGGGTTCGTGCGCGAACAGATGGCGCGCAAGCCGGTGCCGATCGTGATCCTGAGCGTCGCGAATGAGGCCGGCGAAATGGTGCTCAGCGCGCTCGATGCGGGCGCCATCGATGTCGTGCAGAAGCCAACCGCCCTTGCCTCCGACCGTCTGTTCGAAATCAGCGACGCGCTGATCGACAGGGTGACCGCCGCCGGGGAGGCTCATGTCAGACGTCCCGTTTCGTCCGGCGCGATGGCAGCGACCGCCGCTCTGTATACGCCGAAGCGCCAGTTCGACATCGTGGTCCTGGGCATCTCGACCGGCGGACCGCAAGCGCTGCGTCGCCTGATCCCGGCGCTCCCGGCCGAGCTGGCGGTTCCCGTGGCGATCGTGCTGCACATGCCGATCGGCTACACCGAACTGTTCGCGCGAAAACTCGATGAAGAGTCGGCGTTGAACGTCGTCGAAGCCACCGCTGGAATGGATGTCCTGGCCGGCGACGTTCTGATCGCGCCAGCTGGTCGGCATCTGTCGCTGCGCCGCGGCACCGACGGTCGCGTGCTGACCCATCTGGACGTTCGGCCGCTCGATACGCCCCACCGTCCGGCGGTTGATGTGCTATTCCAGTCAGCAGCTGACGTGTATGCTGACCGCGTGCTTGGCATCGTCATGACCGGAATGGGCTCTGATGGACGCGAAGGATCCGCATGGATCAAAGCAAAAGGCGGCCGCATCCTGACGGAGTCGGAAGAATCGTGCGTGGTCTACGGTATGCCCCGCTCGATCGTTGAGGCCGGCCTGAGCGATCGGGTCGTACGGCTCGACGAGATGGCGAACGCGATCCTGGAGCACGCATGAAACACAAGGTGCTGCTGGTGGACGACTCAGGATTGGCCCGTCGCAGCATGCGTGCCGTGCTCGAGCCGAGCGGCTTCGAGGTCATCGAAGCCGAGGACGGTATGGTTGCCCTGGAGATGTATTTCGCCCAGAAGCCGGACGTGGTGATGCTCGACCTGGTCATGAAGGGGATGTACGGCCTTGATGTGCTCGCCAAGTTGAGAGAGCTCGATCCCGCCGCGCGAGTGATTGTCGTGTCGGCCGACGTCCAGAGCTCGTCTCAGGAACTGGTGCAAGCCGCAGGAGCAAGCGGTTTCGTCATCAAGCCGGTCGATCGCGAACAGCTGCTCAGCGCCATCCATCGCGCGTTCGAAGGACAACCCTGAGATGGAACTGACCGAGCTGCAACACGATGCGCTGATCGAGCTCCTGAACATCGGCTTCGGCCGGGCCGGTGCCTCTCTGTCGCAGCTCACCGGGCATCGAGTCCTGCTCGAAGTTCCGCAGGTCACGGTCCGGCAGATTGACGAAGTCGGCACCGCCCTCAAAGAGGTGATCGACACCGACGTCGCCAGCGTCCATCAAATCTTCTCTGGACCGGTTTCCGGCGATGCCCTGCTGATGCTCGATCAGGCCGGGGCCAGCATCCTGAAGGAGCTGCTGACCAACGAGCCGGCGTTGCCGTTTGCCATCGACGCATCGGCGCGCGAGGTGATCACCGAGGTCGGTAACATCCTGCTCAATGCCTGCCTCGGGACTTTCGGCAATATCCTGAATGTCCAGGTCACCTTCTCAGTTCCCCGGCTGAATCTCGAAACCGTCGGCGCCATTCTCGAGTCGTTGCGCGTGAACCACGAAGGCGTGCGCTATGCCCTGCTCATTCACGCTGGTTTCAAACTCCGGGACACCGAGATCCGCGGTTACATGGTCATCGTCCTCAGCGTGGCGTCGCTCGACCGGCTGATCCGAGAAGTCGAAGCCTGGGAGCGTGGCAACCGGTGAACCCGACTGTGCGCGACACGAATAGTCTGCTGCATCTCGCCTCGGAGCGATGGTTCGGCGAGCTCGCCGACCGCGGCATCATCGTCACCGATGAGGCACTTCTGGTGCGCGCCTGGAATCCGTGGATCGCGGCGCACACAGGATTGACGACGAGCGAGGTCATCGGCCGATCGTTGTTCGAGGTCAGCCCGACGATCGCGGCACGCGGCCTCGACGAACACTACCGTCGCGCGCTCGAAGGCGAGGTCCGCGTGCTCGCCCACGGCTTCCACAAGCTGCTGATTCCAGGACGCCGGCCGGCCGGTCCGGGCGTGGCCGAGACCACCCAGAGCGCTCGCATCATGCCATTGCTCGACAGGGGCCACGTGGTCGGGACGATGACGATCATCGAAGACGTCAGCGAACGGGTCGTCAGCGAACGGGAGCTCCGGGCCCAGATCGTGATCGCGGAGCGTGCCCGCGTCGTCGCCGAGGATGCCTCAAAGCTCAAAGACGAGTTTCTCGCAACGCTCTCGCATGAAATCCGAACCCCGCTCAACGCCGTGCTCGGCTGGACCCAGATCCTGCGGACCCGCACCAATGCGGGGTCGCCGGATCGCGGGCTGGAGGTCATCGAGCGCAACGCCATGTCGCAGCTGAGGCTGGTCGAAGATCTGCTGGACATGGCCCGTATCGTCAGCGGCAAGCTTCGACTCGACGTGAAGTCGGTCGATGTGCGAAGCATCGTGCAGGCAGCCATCGACGTGGTCGAGCCGGGAGCCGCCGCCAAGCGGGTCTCGCTGACGTCGCAATTTGACGACGATGGCCCGGTGGTGAACGCGGACGTCGATCGCCTGCAACAGGCGATCTGGAACGTGATGTCGAACGCGGTGAAGTTCACACCGAGCGGCGGCGCCGTCCATGTCAGCGTGGTGCGCGCCGCCAGTGTCGTGGACATCACCATCGCCGACAGCGGTCAGGGGATCGGCTCCGACTTCCTGCCCTATGTGTTCGATCGATTTCGACAGGCGGACTCGTCGACCAGCCGCCGCCACGGCGGACTCGGACTCGGCCTCGCACTGACCCGACAGATCATCGAGCTGCATGGAGGCGCCATCGATGTCGAAAGCGACGGCATCGATCGGGGCTCGCGCTTTTCGATTCATCTCCCCGTCTCCGACGCGCCGCTGGTAGCTGTAGAGCCGCCAACCAGGGCATCGTTCGGCGACGCCCTGACGGGGATCAGCGTGCTGCTTGTCGACGACAGCGAGGACGGCCGTGAAATGCTGGAGTTCGCGCTGCGGGGCTACGGCGCCACGGTCGTGACGGCGGCCTCCAGCGACGCGGGCCTCTCGACGCTGCAGGCTGGAACCTTCGTGCCCGATGTCATCGTGTCCGACATCGGCATGCCTGGCGGCGACGGCTACGCCTTCATCCGTCAGGTACAGGAACTGTCGTCAGCGTACCGGCGAATGCCTGCGATCGCGTTGACCGCATACGCCGAGCCCGAGGACCGGATCCGTGCCCTTGCGGCCGGATACAGATTGCATCTACCGAAACCGGTTGACCCGGCACTGGTTGCGGATTCGATCGGCCAGCTGGTCGCCGCCGATCGGGCCTTGAGAGAGCACCACCCGCACGCGTAACTGCGGGCCGCGGTAGTGTCCGCCGTCCGGCGGGCTGCGACGGCCCGCTGAACCGGCCAATACGGTAGTGTCCGCCTTCAGGCGGATCTGCAACAGTCAGGAAGGCAGACCCAACTCCTCACTGTCCCCCGTTGCGCGAGCCCACGCGAGAAATCTGCCATAGGCCACCATCTTGTGGTGTTCGGCGTATTGTTCGGCCGCGATCAAACACGCATCAATGGTGGCGTCATCAAACTCTTGGCCCTGAAGAGCGGACGAAGACTCCGTGTCGTCAGCGCTGCGAAGTTCGTCAATAGAGGGGTCACACGGCGCGCCGGGCTGGGCCATGTCTGGAATCTCCCGCTTGAATCGGAGAACGGACGCCGCTCTCGCGAGCGGCGCCCGGCTGCCGTTTAGTACTTCGACTTGCTGTCGCCGACCGCGGTGGTTGCGGCCGCTTCGCCGGTGGACGCGATGTCCTCGGCGCCCGTGCGTTTCAGCGTGTCCTTCGCGCGCTTGATCTGTTCCGACGTATCGCAGTGCGCCGACAGCAGGATCCCGCCCTCCTTGATCCGACCCTCGTAGCGTTTGGCCTCGTACTCCGGAATGCCCATCCCGACGAGCGCGCCCACGAAGCCGCCGACCGTGCCGCCGACGCCGAGTCCAGCCAGCGCGCCCATGATCGGACCCGCCGCGATGAACGGACCGACGCCGGGAATCGCCAGTGCGCCAATGCCGGCGAGCAGCCCCAGCGTGCCGCCGACAGCGCCGCCGGCCGCGGCGCCGGTGGTCGTACCCTCGGGCGCCTTCGTGTGCTTTTCGTGCGCGAAATCCTTCGAGCTCTGGTTGTCCGGCATGAGCACCGACACGTCCGAGTTGGAGAATCCGTCCATCACGAGCGCGTCGACAGCGTTTTCCGCCTGGCTGAGCGAACGATAAATCCCGAATACTGCCGTCTTCTTGTTGTTAGACATGTCTCTCCTGAAGTGAACAACGAGTGAACTACTGCTTCGATGTCTTGGGTGGCGCGATACTCAACTGGTTGGTCACGTGTCCCTCGCCCGCCGCCGCCACCGCCTTGGCCTCGACGGTCCGTTTCTCTTCGTCCGACCGCACCGGTCCCTTGAGCGTCACTTGACCGGACTGAGTGATGACCTTGACGTTGTGGGCGTAACTCGACAGGGATTTGTCCTGCACGAGCGATTTCCTGATGGTTTGTGTGAGCTTCTGATCGGCGGCGCTGATCTTCTGCTGATCGGCGGTCACCGCGCCCGGTGCGCGGTCTCTCGTATTGACCTTGGTGTTGTCGGCTGGCGTCTGAGCCCCGAGCATAGCGCTCGAACCCATCCCGACGGTGACCAGTAATGCTGGAAACAACCTCTGCAGACGAAGTGCGTTCATGCTGCCCTCTTTTTGCCCGCGCAACGGCCACATTCGGCAACAGCCTTCACTCGTGCGCGGTATTCGAGCCGGCCACTATGAACGTAGCAACTTGAAGTCCAAGATCTTGACGGGGAACTTGATTGTGGGCCGCCGCTGTCGTGCTACTTCAATGAGTAGGCGATCTCAGGCGCAACGTCTCTGGCGAAGGCCAAGCCCTGCCGATCGGCGATCGAGACGGAAGCGCCGATCGGCACGACAATACGAACCAGAGCGGCGTCATTGCGGTGCAGTCGGACCCCGTCGGCCAGCAACGTGAGCTTGCTCATGATCTCGCCGGAGATCATCCGGCCGTGCAGTGCGTACCAATAGAACACCAGCGCGAGTTGCTGCCCCTTGCGCACGATCACTCTTCGCATCGTTCCGGGCCGGTCGTTCGCCAGCGGCCTTTCACTGACGTCGAGCGCCTCCCATCCGGTGCCCGGCAGGCAATGCAGTGGCGAGTGAATACTGACGCCCGGCCGCTGCGCGGCGTAGTAGGCGACATACAGACCGATTGGCGTACCGTCGGCGCCTCGATAGGTGCGATTCACCAGGTCGTCGGCCGCGAGAATCCGGGTGGTTTCGGCGTCCAGCGGTGGCGCATCAGCGCCCGCCCATCCTCCGACCACGTACGGAAGCGCCGCGAGATTCGGCGGTACCGGCGCCGACCGCGGCGTCACGGCAGCATGTCCGACGGCGGCGGTCGCCACCAGCAGCGCAAGCACGAAGAGCAGGCGCGGGCGACTCATGCGCGTCTCATTGACGGACTCAACTCTCCGGCAGCGATTCGGAAGCCGAAGATGCGCGGTAACGACAGCAGCAGTGCCAGCGATACCGCGAACGTTATCCATCCGGTCATCGTGTGCCAAGGGTCGGCGGCAGCAGCCCGGCCCCACGTCTCGCACGCGATTCCCGTCACCGCGATTCTGAGTCCGTTGACCACCACCGCGATTGGAACCGCGGTAGCGACAAGCGTGATGCGCTTCAGCCAGGAGGTTTCGGTCGCCCAGGCAAACAGCGCCGCGACTGCAGTGAGAGAAAGGAGCGAGCGGAGACCGCTGCACGCTTCCGCGACCTCGAGCGTCGCGGAGGGCAGGCGCAGCAGGTTCCCTTCGCGGACCACCGGCACTCGAACCAGCAACAGCACACCTTCACCGATACGAGAGGCGACCATCTGTAGAGGCAGCGTGAGCGCCGTCACGACGAGGGCTGGTGGCGGGATGCTGAGGAGGATGAAAAAGAGCGGCGCGACGACGACCCGTGCGGCCGCCGTGCCGGCGACGAAGGCGATCACTCCGCCCGTGACCACAACCGCCGAGACGCGCGTGAGAAAGATGTCAGCGCCGAGCATCCCGACGAGATAGAGCGCGAGACCAGACAAGAGAACGCTCAGACCAACTGCCGACGGCGCGCTCGACCGCACCTTTGAGAGGAACAGCGCTCGGCGATTCCAAAGCACGACCAGTGCGACGAGTACCAGCACCAGCCCGTACGATGCGTCGGCGCTCGACAGCCATTCGCTGACGAGCGCCGACGCGGTCGGACCGTAGAGCCATCCGAGCGCGACGATCAGGGCGAGGCCAAGCCCGACCTCCATGAACGATCAGCGAAGCCTTCGCCGCAGCGCGCCGAAGATACCCACAAGGCCCGTCCCCATGAGCAGAAGCGAGCCCGGCTCCGGCGTCGGCGAAAGCCCGGCAGGATCGAGAGCGACCGAGGGATCTCCGCCTGTATCAAGGGGACCAAGGGCCGCGCCTGCGGTCACGGCCGCCACCGGACCCGATCGGGCCACCAGCGAAACCGCCGCGTTGGGAGTGGTCGCTGGAGCGCTGGAAATATTCGCTGGAGCGTTGATGGGTCCCATCGGAGCAGGCGAACCAACCGGGTGCGACGGCGGGGCCGGGTCGGCGGCGGATCCGTGGGCTGGAGCAGCGACCGAGGAGTTTGACGACGCCGCAGGCGTACTCTGATCCGTTGTGGTTACATGACCTGCTGTTGTGGCGGCCGAGCGGCCACCGCCGCCACCGATACCCACACCGCCCGCTCCTCCACCGAACCCGTTGAACGCCTGGCCGCCTCCCGACGAATACATGGGATAGTTCGACCCGCGTCGGTTGTCCTCCGCACTGTTGTCATGCGCTGAGGTGGACGCAGCGGTCGATCGCGAGGATGCGAATGATGAAGCTGCAGGCGCGAGTGCATCGAAATCGAACCGAGCCGCATCGCGACCTGAAGCGGCACCTCTTTCATATGACAGCCGAGCCTGGTCAGCCCCGAGGCGAGCCGCCTGACTGCCCTCCATTGATCCCCGCACCTTGCCAGACAAGACCTCATCGCAACAGTCGCTGTGTTGCCTGACGGTCGAGGCGGCACCGACTGCGGCGATCGCAATGACGACAGCGCCCGTGATGACCCAACGATGACCTAAGCGTTCACGCACGTCGAACTCCTTTCGGTGAGCGGCAGCTCCCTCGCCGCTAAGGCAGGATCGCTGCCACGTCTGCCCGCCACGCCAACACGTCTGCTCGCGCCGGTTTTTCGAATGTTTTCGCGAGGTGCTCTCCGCGGCCACCGGCGCGACTCTCGGCCGCGGTCCGGGAAAGAGGACTTAGCGGAAATATTTTTCCCCAATTGGCACGCGCTGTCCGCGACGCGCATGGCATCAGCTCCCCTGAACTGTCCGGCGCACCAGTGCCGCGAGTCCGAGGTACACGCTGCCCACGGCGAGCAGCTTCACTGCGTCGAGGTTCGCGGTGGACGCAGCGCCGCCGGCCTCGAGTTCGTGGCCCGATTCCTTCACGGACGCGAC
The DNA here is from genome assembly GCA_036497895.1 of Vicinamibacterales bacterium. Taxonomy (GTDB): domain Bacteria; phylum Acidobacteriota; class Vicinamibacteria; order Vicinamibacterales; family CAVVIG01; genus CAVQFC01. Next base: position 14,996 of record DASXIR010000001.1, read on the forward strand.
GATCATCGATGCACTGCGACCGTGCGGCACGAGCGATCTCGACGTATCAATCGACACCGCGGACGCGACCGGCGCGATCAGCGCAGCGACGAGCAGCGCCATCCAGAGCGCGTGATATCTATACGACGAGCGCATTGTTCCTCCGCAATTCCGTCATCATCCGACGCTCACCCTCATCTCGTTCCACCCGTTACTTCAAGCACGGTGCCACCAACAGATTCGACCCCGTTGCCGTCACTCCATGACTCCGCAATGAACCAGCGCGACCGCCGGAACGTGAATGTGACTTGCAACAAATGCATGTTTTCCGCTCGAGTGCCTCTCGTGTCCGTTCTTTCTCGCATGTGCTCGCTCGGCGGGATAGTTTCGGTAAAGTTTTTCCGCAGCACATCCGCCCGGCACAGTTGAGGCTCACGCTCGCCCCGCAGAAACGAGTTCGTCACATCGTGAACATTTTTTCCGACGTGGCACTGGCATTGCTGAAACGACGTCGTGCTCGCGAATCTCAACGGCGTGGAAGTGATGGTCGTCGACGATGACCCATCGATGCGCGATTTCCTTTACTCATTTCTCACCACGCGGGGCCACACCGCAGTCGTGCTCGCGAGCGGCGAGGAAGCGGTCCAGCACTTTCGGGTGAACCGCCCTGCCGCCGTGCTCCTCGATCTCGTCATGCCGGGACGAATGGACGGACTGGCTGCGCTTGCCGCCTTGAAGCGAATCGATCGCGACGTCCCGATCATCATCCTCTCCGGTCAGGGCCGCACGGTGACCGTGGTGCAGGCCATGAAGCTCGGCGCCTCCGACTACGTCAGCAAGCCGTTCGACGATGTCGATCTCGAGGCGCCACTGGAGCACGCCCTGCGGCAGCGGCAGATCTCTCACGAGGTCGCGACCCTGCGCCAGGAGCTGCAGGCGCAAGGCACGGCGACGCTGGCGCTGGCGCCAAGCGGGCGCATGGCGGAAGTCCAGGACCTCATCGATCGTGTGGCTGACACCGACGTCACAGTGCTGATCAGGGGCGAGAGCGGGACTGGAAAAGAGCTGGTCGCACGCGCGTTGTGCTCCTCGTCGCTCCGCCACGACAAGCCCTTCGTCAAAGTCAATTGCGCCGCCCTTCCCGCCGACCTGCTCGAATCCGAGTTGTTCGGCTTCGAGCGGGGGGCGTTCACCGGCGCGATCCAACACAAGCCAGGGAAGTTCGAGTTCGCGAACCGCGGCACGATGTTCCTCGATGAAATCGGCGACCTGAGCTTCCCGCTGCAGGCCAAGCTGCTGCAGGTTCTGCAGGACGGCGAGTTCTCGAGGCTGGGTGGCAAACATGACGTTCGCGTCGACGTCCGGATCGTGGCGGCGACCAACGCGGACCTGGAGCAGGCGGTCGCCGACGGTCGCTTTCGCGAAGACCTCTTCTTCCGTCTCAACGTCGTCTGCATCCGGCTGCCCCCGCTTCGTGAACGGTTGGAAGAGCTGCCGGCGCTCTGCCAGTACTTCCTCAAGAAGTACTCGGTCCAATACAACAAGCCCTACGTCGAGCTCTCACCGGACACGATGCAGCTCCTTCACAGCCATCACTGGCCCGGGAACGTGCGCGAACTCGAAAACCTGATCAAGCGGACGGTGATCCTCGCGTCCGAGGCGGGGATGAAGAAGGAGTTGAATCAGAACGGCGCCTTCGTCGAGCCGCGCCCGCAGCCGCCGGTTGACGTCCGCCCGGTCTCGCCGCGACCCGCGAGCGCCCCAGCGTCGATTCCCGCCCTGCCGCCTGCGGCGGTGGCGGTCGAAGAAATCGAGAACTACTCGCTCAAACAGGTTTCCCGGACCGCGGCCCGCGGAGCGGAGCGGACACTCATCGCCAAGATTCTTCAGCAGACGCGTTGGAATCGAAAGGAAACCGCTGAAATCCTTGGCATCAGCTACAAGGCGCTGCTCTACAAGATCAAAGAGAGCGGCCTGGATGGAGCGTCGTAGTGTGATGGCCGATTCTCCGGACGAAACCAATTCGACGCTGCTGCCCGGGCCCGTCTTCGCATCGCTGCTCAACACCGAGTTGAAGCGGGCGATTCGCTCTCAGAACTATCTGACGCTGGTGACCATCGAGACCAGCCGGGAATGGGAAGGCATGACGGTCACGGCTGACGAAGGAACCGTCCAGGAGGTCGCCCGGGTCATCGGGCGTGAGATCCGGGGAACTGATCTTCTCGGTCTCACCGAACGAGGCACGCTCGGGCTGGTGCTGCTCGACGCCGACTACGAACATTCCGCAGGCGTCATCGACCGTCTGATCTCGAGAATCGAAAGCTATAAGTTTCTGACCGCACTTCGCATCGCCGTCGGCGCATCGTGCTACCCGACCCACGCGGCGGACGCCGAAACCCTGAAACACCAGGCGCTCTCCCGGCCCGTCGTCAACTGGCGCGGCGGAGCCCGCCCGTTCACTGAAGAGAACTGAGGTTCACCATGAAGCACCTTGTGATCGTGACTTCCCTGACGCTGTTGTGTGGTGCTGCCGCCGCCGCGGCTGGCGGCCCGCCGACCGGCGCCGCAGACAAACGTCCAGCCGCTGATGCCCCACCGGCCGCAACGGCCACTCCCGAAGAGTATCGGATGAGTCCTGGCGACAAACTTCGGATCGAGGTCTACAAGGACCCGCAGCTGTCGCAGTCCGTACAGGTGCGCCCGGACGGAAAGGTCACGCTGCCGTTGATCGGCGACATCATGGCCAACGGCCGTACCCCGCTCGAACTGCGGGATGGGATTGGCGCCGCGCTGAAGGAGTACATCACCAACCCGACCGTGACGGTGATCGTGGTCGAAGCGGCGACCGCGACTGCGTATGTGATGGGAGAAGTCAACCATCCGGGTGCAGTCAGCCTGGCGACACCGCTCACCGTCATGCAGGCGCTGGCGATGGCCGGCGGGCTCAAGGATTTCGCCGACGCCAAGAACATCCGCATTATCCGCAAGGGCGCGTATAGCGACCAGATCATCCCGTTCAACTATCGGGAGGCGATCAAGTCGACCACGCACGCCTCGATCTACCTTCGCGCCGGCGACACCATCGTGGTGCCCGATTGAGGCGGGGCGGTGTGGCCATGATCCGCATTCTGCTACTCGCAATCGTGCTGTGCGCCGCGGCGATCCGTCCGCTGGCGGCCCAGGACACCAACTTCGTGCCGACGCCGGCCGCGGACAGCCAGGCGCCTCCGGGCTGGAGCTTCATGCCGACCATCGCGGTCGGGACGAGCTACGACGATAACGTCCTGATTCGCGGCCAGGGCGATCAGACGCCGGGCGACATGCTCAGCACGATCAATCCGCGGGCGGCGCTCGACTACAACAGCGGGCGCGGCCAGTTGTCCGCGTCCTATGACGGGTCGGTGCTGCTCTATCGTCAGCTCGACCAACTCAACAGTCTGGATCAGCACGCGTCGTTCTACGGACGCCGGTTGCTGACGCGGCACGTCGCGGTCTTCGTGCGCGAATCGGTAGCCGACGTTCCCACCACCGAACTGCAACAACTGGTGGCGATCCCATTCGTCCGCACCGGCTCCGTGATCGAGGATCTCCATTCGGGCGTAGAGGCGGCACTGACGAAGCGCACCTCGGTGACCGTCAGCTACGACTTTCAATTCGTGAACTTCGACCAGGGCAATCCGCCGTCAACCAGCCTGATCGGCGGCCATAGCAACGGCGCCAGCGCGACGCTCCGGCACGTGTTGAACGCACGTCTGACCTTGACCGCCAACTACGACATCCAGCACGCGATACTCGACGACCAGCAGACGGTGCTGGGAGCCTTCAGTCAGACATTCGACGTCCAGAACGCACGCGCCGGCGCCGAGTACAGGCTGTCCGAGGGCACGCGCGTGTTCGCCGAGGGCGGCATCTCACGCCTGATCGTCTCG
>DASXIR010000002.1:0-17464 GCA_036497895.1 Vicinamibacterales bacterium
TGACCCTGAAGCTCGCGAGCGCCTGGCCGCGCTCGGATACGTCGGCACGTTCGTCACCGCCGTCGCCCCCGATCGGACAGGGCTGGCCGATCCGAAAGACAAGATTCAGCTGTTCAACCTCATGACGCAGGCCCGCGAGACAGCTCGTCACGAAACTGATTCGGACGAGGGAGCCAACGCGCTGAAACGAGTGCTCGCCGAAGATCCCAAGATCATCGACGCCTGGTTCATGCTCGGCAACGAATACTACCGAAAGCATCAATTCGAGTTGGCGATCGCGCAGTACAAACACGCACTGGATCTGAAACCGGACTACGACCTCGTCGTCATCAACATGGCGAATTCCTACCGCGCGCTCGGCCAGGATCAGGAGGCGATGGTCGGCTACCGCCGGTTCATGGAGCTGGACCCGAAGAACGCACAGATTCGTTACGAGACCGCGCAGATCCTGATCGACAACGGCAAGCTCGACGAAGCGCAAACCGAGCTCACGCACGCCTTGCAGCTCGAGCCCAAGCTCGCCGCGGCACGCAATGCGCTCGGGGTGCTCGCACTCAAGCGTGGTGACCTGCCCGGCGCCGAGCGCGAGATCCGCGAGGCGATCGCGCAGAAGGCCGACGTACGGCTCGCGCACTACAACCTGGCCTTGTTGGCCGAGCAACAAGGCGACCTGCAGCGGGCGATTGCAGAGTACAAGAACGAGATCGGCCTCCATGCCAACAGTTACAAAGCGGCATTCAACCTGGGAAAGATCTACGAGCGGGTCGGCGACAAGGCCGGACAGATCGACGCGTACAAACAGGCGCTCGACATGAATCCCAGCTTCGCAGAGGGCTATCTGTTTCTCGCCAAGGCGTATCTTGACGCTGAACAGAACCTCGACGAAGCGGTCCGACTGGCCGGCAAGGGCATCGCGCTCGCCCCTGACTCCGAGTACGCGCCGCTCGGCTACTACGTGATCGCGGACGTGTACTCGAGACAGGGCCGGCAGGCGGAAGCTGAACAGCAGGCGGCAAAGGGTCGCGCCTTGGAAGGCGCCAAACCGCGCCGGTAAAGATCGGGCTAAGGAGGACCCGCAAACTATGACAGAATGGGTGTCCCGCTAGCCTGAAAAGCGTATCAAATTGAGACGGGAGTCCGAACAAATATGAAGGTGCACCTCATCAATCCCAGCGCGCTGGCGTTCGGTATCGGCGTCATCACGCCTCGGTGGTTGTATGTGCTCGCAGCGGCCACGCCGGAAAAATACGGCGATCCCATCATTACTGATGAGACCCTCGAGCAGTGGGATCCCTCAACCGTCTCAGCCGGCGACGTCGTCGGCATCGGCATCCATACGGGCAATGCTGTTCAGGGATACGAGATCGGCAAGGTCGCCCGCGAGCGCGGCGCCTACGTCGTCTACGGCGGGATCCACGCGACGTTGTTTCCCGAAGAGGCCACCAAAATCGGATTAGCGCATGCCATCGTCAAGGGCGACGGTGATCTGGTGTGGGCCCAGGTGATCGAGGACTGCGTTCGCAAGGCGCCCCTCCCGATGTACGACGGCGGGAAAGTGGAAGGCGACGACTTCAAGCCCGCGCGCTGGTCGCTGATTCCGCGCAACAAGTACATGTGGGCATCCGTGCAGACCGTTCGCGGTTGTCCGAAACACTGCTCGTTCTGTTCGGTCTGGAAGACCGACGGTCAGAAGCCGCGGCAGCGCACGGTGGACGCGGTCATCGACGAAATTGTTCAACTGCGACGCCTCGGGTTCAGGTTCGTGGCGCTGGCCGACGACAACTTCTATCCCGTCACGCTCGACGACCTCGCCAAAGCCGGCCGGCGCGCCGATAAAGCCCGGTTCGAGCAGCTCACCGCGATGCGCGCCGAGCGTTTCGAATTGATGGAGCAGTTGGCGAAGCTGCCGCCGGACATGGTGTTCTTCACCCAGATCACCATGGAAGCGGCTGAAGACCCGGAGTTCCTCAACGCCATGAACCGCGCGCATATCAAGGGCGCGCTGGTCGGCGTCGAAGCCGTGACACCGGAAGGGCTCAAAGACGTCTACAAGGACTTCAACCTGAGCGGCGAACAGCTGGTCGACCGCCTTCGCGCGTTCAAGCACCACGGCGTTCACGTGCTGGCCTCATTCATCTTCGGCCTGCCGAGCGATAAGCCCGGAACGTTCGAACTGACGGCCAGGCTGGCGGAGCGATCGGGTTCGACCTTTGCGCAGTTCGTGATGCTGACGCCGTTCCCGGGGACAGTCGATTTCGCCGCGTGGGAGAAATCGATGGAGTCGGATCCGACCCGCATCGACGGCATCCCGCTGACGCGGCACTGGCTGATCCCGAAAGGCAAGCAGCCCAAGGTCTATGTGCCGCATCCGGTCATGTCGGCGGACGAGATTCGGCAGCGTACGCAGGGCGTGTGGGATCGGTTCTACAGCTGGCGCAACGTGTGGGATCGCGCGCACTGCGTGGAGACGCTGAAGTCGCGCATTGCCTTTGTGCTCATTTCCAAACTGTACCGCCAGATGTACGCCAACACCGGCATCGCCACCGACAGCGCGCGCATCAATCGATCGGCGAACTGGGCGCGCTGGATTGCCAAGCCGTGCCAGAAACTGTTCTCGGCGCCGCCGATGCCGGAATTGCAGGCGCCGCAGGCCTTGCCGCGCGAAGTACGGGTCGCATAGCGACGACATTCACAGGCGTCGATGGCGAAACGAGCGAGACCGTCTCCACGCTCGGTTCTGATGATCGGCTCCGAGGCGCAGCCCTTCGCCAAGACGGGAGGGCTCGCCGACGTGCTGGGCGCGCTGCCATCGGCGGTCGCCAGACTGGGATGGCAGGCCACAGTCGCGCTGCCAAAGTATCGCGGTGTCCAGGCGGGCGAGCTCGTGGACGCGTTCCCCGTCAGCATCGGTGGATTCACCCGCGCCGCGAGTTTTTACCAGGCACCACTGGCTGACGGCGCGACGGCACTCCTCGTTGAGTGTCCCGAGTTCTATGACCGCGACGCGCTCTACGGCCCGCAGAACGCCGATTACCCCGACAACGCGCGACGCTTTGCGTTTCTGGTCAGGGCTGCCTTCGAGTTTGCGGCACGGCAGACGCTGGCACCGTCGATCGTACACGCCCACGATTGGCAGGCCGGCCTGGCGCCGGTTTACCTGCAGACCGTCTACGCGAAACATCCGGTCCTGGGAGCGATGCCAAGCGTTTTCACCATTCACAACCTCGCCTACCAGGGGCTGTTCGAAGCCGACTGGCTGCCGCGGCTCGATCTCAATTGGGATCAGCTCTCGATCAATCGGCTCGAGTACTGGGGACGTATCAGCCTCCTCAAAGGCGGCATCAACGCCGCCACCCTGGTCACGACGGTCAGCCCGCGCTACGCCGAAGAGATTCAGACTCCTGAACTGGGGTTCGGCTTCGACGGCATCCTGCGGCAGCGCCGCGCCGACCTGGTGGGCATCCTGAACGGGATCGACACTCGCGATTGGAATCCGGCCGGCGACCCGTTTCTGCCGGAGCCGTTCGATGCCGCCGACGTGAGCGGGAAGCGGGCCTCGAAGGCGGCGGTGCTCGCGCGCTACGGTCTGCCCGGCGATGCCGCGACGCTGGCGCGTCCGCTCGTTGGCATGGTGTCGCGGATGATCGATCAAAAGGGCTTCGATCTGATCGCCGCGCTTGCGGCCGACCTGCCGCAGCTGAACGCGTCGTTCGTCGTGCTTGGTACCGGCGAGCCGCGTTATCAGGCGATGTGGACGACGCTGGCGAAAGCGTACCCGGAACGCATCGGTGCGCGGATCGGATTCGACGAATCGCTCGCGCATCTCATCGAGGCTGGCTCTGACATGTTTCTGATGCCGTCACGGTTCGAACCCTGCGGCCTGAACCAGATGTACAGCATGCGCTACGGCACCGTGCCGGTGGTCCATGGAGTCGGTGGCCTGGCCGACACGGTCGTGGACCACGGCAGTCCGGGCCGACGGAAGGCGACCGGCTTCGTTTTCAAGGAATACACGCCGGCGGCGCTGCTGGAGACGCTGGAACGGGCAATTGCCCTGTTTTCCAACCAGATCAGCTGGCACCGGCTCCAACTGGCAGGCATGGACCGCGACTTTTCCTGGGACCGTTCAGCCAGGGAGTACGTCAAAATGTACGATCGTGCGATCATGAAGCAGGCAAGGGCTTAGCCCGGGACCTGAGGGAGACGAGATGGCTACCGAAAACGTGCAGACTTTCACCGATGGCAACTTTGACGACACGGTGCTGAAATCCGGCGCACCCGTGCTCGTGGACTTTTGGGCGGAGTGGTGCGGGCCCTGCAAACGCCTCGGACCTACGGTAGATGCACTCGCCACTGAATATCTGGGTAAGGTCACCGTCGGTAAGTTGAATGTCGACGAGAACCCGAACGTGTCGTTCAAGTTTCAAATTCGCGGGATCCCGACGATTCTGATCTTCAAGGACGGCCAGGTCGTAGAGCAGGTGGTCGGACTGGCGCAGAAGGAAGAACTGAAGAAAGCGATCGACAAACACATCTAATGGCGACTCGCAACGTCATCGTCATCGGGTCTGGCCCGGCCGGGCTGACCGCCGCTCTCTACACCGCGCGCGCCAACCTCCAACCACTGGTGATCGAAGGCATCGAGGCCGGCGGTCAGCTGATGCTGACGACGCTGGTCGAGAATTTTCCCGGGCACAAGGACGGCGTGATGGGACCGGACCTGATGGCCGAGATGCGCTCGCAGGCCGAGAGGTTCGGCTCCGAGATCATCCAGGGACAGGTCACCGCCGTCGACGTGTGCGTCTATCCGTTCCGGGTGACGACCAGCGAGGCGGAGTATTTCGCCAGAACGCTGATCATCGCGACCGGCGCTTCGGCGCGCCTGCTCGGGTTGCCGTCGGAGCGGACGTTGATGGGCCGCGGTGTGTCCACCTGCGCCACCTGTGACGGCTATTTCTTTCGCGGCCAGGAAATCGCGGTCGTCGGCGGCGGCGACTCAGCGATGGAAGAGGCGGTGTTCCTGACCCGTTTCGCGTCCAAGGTGACGCTCGTGCACCGGCGCGATACGCTGCGTGCCTCGAAGATCATGCAGGACAAGGCGCGCGCGAACCCGAAGATCGCGTGGCAGCTCGATTCCGAAGTCGAGGACATCAAGGACCATGGAAAAGGCGAGGTCGGCTCGATGGTCCTTCGTCACAACAAAACCGGTGTGCGCACCGAGCTTCCAGTGCAAGGCGTCTTCGTGGCGATTGGACACACCCCGAACACTGCGTTGTTTCGTGGCCAGCTCGAGCTCGATCAGAACGGCTATATCGTCACCCACGACGGGGCGAAGACCAATGTGGCGGGCGTCTTCGCATGTGGGGACGTCCAGGATCACATCTACCGGCAGGCGATTACCGCGGCGGGATCGGGTTGCATGGCCGCGCTCGACGCCGAGCATCACCTCGACAACATCCCGGAACATCTCGCGTCAGTCTGACGCAAGGATCACGTTTGTCAGTCGATCCATCCTCCGCCAACGACCGCGTCCCCGTCATAGAAGACCACGGCCTGACCCGGCGAGACGGCCGATTGCGGCGCGTCGAAAACCACTTCTGCACGTCCTTGGTCGAGTGCGCGGACCGTCGCGGGTGCTGCCTGATGGCGATGGCGAATCTGCGCCTCGATCCGAAGCGTCTGTTCCGGTCGTTCGGCGATCCAATTCACTCGTGATGCGGTGAGCCGGGTTCGCTCCAGCGAAGCCTTCGGCCCGACAACGACCTGGCGCTCGGCGGGCCTCAGAGCGAGCACGTACATCGGCGAGCCGGTGGCGGTCGCGCCAAGCCCCAGTCCCTTACGCTGACCGACGGTGAAACGATGAATGCCTTCGTGTTTGCCGAGCACGCGCCCGTCCTCGTCCACGAGCGCGCCTTCACGCTCGGCCCCGGGCACACGTCTGGTCACAAACGCCCGATAGTCGTGGTCCGGGATGAAGCAGATCTCCTGGCTGTCGGGTTTGTCCGCGACCGGCAGGCCGCGCTGGCGGGCGTAGTCACGAACGGCATCCTTGGGCTGATCGCCGACCGGAAACGCGGCCACCGCCAGCTGTTTTTGTGTCAGCGAGAACAGAAAATAGGACTGATCCTTGGCCGCATCCACACCTCGCCTCAGCACGTAGCGGGCGCTCAACCGGTCGCGCTCGACGCGCGCATAGTGGCCGGTGGCGACGATGTCGGCACCGAAGCCGCGGGCGCGCTCGGCGAGCGTGGCGAACTTCAGATCGCTGTTGCAGTGCGCGCACGGCAGCGGCGTCCGGCCGGCGGCGTATTCGTCAACGAAGTTCGATACCACCTGCTCGTCGAACTGCCGCTCGAGGTTGACGATGTAGTGAGGGATGTTGATGGCGGCCGCGACCCGACGCGCGTCGTGCAGGTCATCAATCGAGCAGCAGCTGCCGAACGAAGCCTGCCCGTCACTCTGATCGTACAGCTGCATCGAGATGCCGACCACATCGTGACCCTGCTCGGCGAGCATCGCCGCGGCCACCGACGAGTCCACGCCGCCCGACATCGCGACTACGATCCGCATGTCACCATCCAAGCGCATTTGCCCCTGCTGTTCATGCCGATCGACGGGTGAGGCCGCGTAGCTTTTCCACCAGGCGGGGCAGGACGTCGAGGACGTGGTCGACCTCCGCAGGCGTCGAGAACATGCCGAGGCTGAAACGCAGCGAGTTCTGGGTTCGATGGGTCGGCAAGCCCATTGCGCGAAGCACGTGCGACGGCTCCAGCGTGCCGGAAGAGCAGGCCGATCCGGTTGAAACGGCAATGCCCTCGAGGTCGAGCGCAATCAGCAGGCTCTCGGCCTCGACGCGCTCGAAACTGATGTTCGTGGTGTTCGGTACGCGCGCGTCGCGCTGGCCGTTCACCGCCGAGCCCTGCACGCGCTCGAGCACGCCGTTCTCCAGCCGATCGCGAAGCGACGACAGACGAGCCGCCTCGGCGTCGAGCTTGCCAGCCGCCAACTGCGCCGCAGCGCCGAGTCCGGCGATGGCGGGGACGTTCTCGGTGCCGGCTCGACGATTGCGCTCGTGTTTACCACCGGTCAGAATCGGTGACAGCCGAGTGCCTCGTTTGATCCAGATCGCACCCGCTCCCTTCGGTCCGTTGAACTTGTGCGCCGACAGCGACAGCAGGTCGACACCAAGCGCGCGAACATCGACCGGAAGTTTTCCCGCTGACTGGACGGCGTCGCTGTGCATCAGCGCACCGTGCCCGTGCGCGATCGCAGCGAGCTCGGCGATCGGCTGAATCGTGCCGATCTCGTTGTTGGCGTGCATGACCGACACGAGCGCAGTGTCGTCGGTAATCGCCGCGCGCAGTCGTTCAGGCGCGAGCACTCCAGACCCATCCACCGTCAGCAGGGTGGTGCGCCAGCCGCGTTTCGCGAGCGCCTTCAGCGTGTTCAGGACCGCTTCGTGTTCGATCGCACTCGCGATGAGATGGCGGCGGTTGGAAGACTCGAGCGCCTCGGCCGCTCCGCGAATCGCGAAGTTATCCGACTCGGTGCCGCCGCTGGTGAACACGATTTCAGAAGGATCTCCGCCAACCAGCTTCGCGACGCTCGATCGCGCCAGGTCGATGACGGCTTTTGCCTGTTGTCCGAAGTGGTGGATGCTCGACGCATTGCCGAAAACATCTCGCGTCGTGCGTGCCACGGCGTCGACCGATTCGGGCGAAAGGGGGGTCGTCGCGTTGTAGTCAAAGTAGACACGCATGGTGAATCCTTCATTGTAGCACCGCCGCTAACCATCGGTAACAAAAGGACTAGACAAGGTTTTGTACCGCCCATATACTGAGCGGAAGTTCGACCCGATATTACGCACGCAGCGACCCCAGACGTTCCAGGAGTCGCCGAGGCGGAGGACTTTGGTCATGTGGAAACGCGATGAATCGGTCCGACCGACAGGCGGACAACCGACGGCGCCGGCCCAACCGGCAGCGCCAGCCCAGGCAGGAGCAACCGCTCCGCGGCCTGCAGATACCGGCCATCACATGGAGAAGGACATCGTGAACATAGGGAAGTCCGTCGTCATCAAGGGTGAGCTGAACGGCAGCGAAGATCTCACCATCGAAGGGTACGTCGAAGGCACGATTCAGCTGAAAGAGCACGTGCTGACGATCGGTCCGAACGGCCGCATCAAGGCTCAGGTATTTGCGAAGTCCGTGATCGTGCTCGGCGAGGTCACCGGCAACGTGACCGCCACCGACAAGGTCGACATCCGCGACAACGGCTCGGTGGACGGTGACATCGTCTCGCCGCGCGTGGCGATTGCGGAGGGCGCGCATTTCCGTGGCGCGGTCGACATGCAACGCAAGGGTGGCGCGACGCCTGGCGCAAAGACCGACGGCAAGTCCGCCTCGACGCCGGCCGCGGCGCCTGCCGCGCAGGCGGCTGGTACGCCACAGCGCGTTGGCGTGTAGCGCTTCAGGGTGGGACTGCTAGACCGTCTCGCACCGCGAAAATCCGACCCCGACGGATCCATTCAGAGTTCGTCGGGGCTCGCTGATGATCCGGTTTTCGCAACCAAGGCGCTGCGGAAGTTCCTCTCGTGCCTCACGTCCCGTGAATCCCCGGCGCTGCTCGACCTCGGTCCGGTCGTGGGCAGCAACGTCAGCTTTTTCGGTGAACAGCTGGGCTGCAAGATTTTTGTCGAGGACATCTTCGCGGACCTGGATCGCCATGTTCGCGAAGGAAAGCCTGACGTCTTTCCGGCGTTCCTGGGGAAGCGGTTTCCACAGGAGCCCGGGTCTGTGGACGGCATTCTGTGCTGGGATCTCATCGACTACCTGGACCGACCGTCCGCGCAGGCGCTCGCGACTCAGTTGATGCGCGTGCTGCGGCCCGACGGTGCGCTGCTTGCCTTTTTCGGCGCCGCGCAGGCTCGATCGACGACCTATACCAAATTTATCGTCGCCGATGAGACCAACCTGAGGCATCGCGCTTATCCGGCTGCGCGAGGACACCAGGCGATTCTTCCCAATCGCGACATCATCAGGCTGTTCCCTGAGTTGCGAGTGTCCGACTCGTTTCTGCTGCAGAACAACCTGCGCGAAATTCTCTTCCGCAAAACAACCTGACGCGCGTCGGCGCTGGATCACACGTCGATGACCGCACCCGGTCCGGGCGGCGGCGGATCCGTCTTGCGCCGCAGCAGGATCACCAGCGCGACACAGCCGGTCCAGGTGGGCAACAGGTCTGCGACGGGCAGCAGTTCGAGCACGAACGTCGGCAACAGCAGCGGATGAAATCCGATCGTCCACGAGATCAGGATCGCTGCGACGACGTCGAGGACCTCATCCGGCAGCACCCAGCCGATCGGTCCCAGCAGCCACTGACACGCATCGACGCTGGCGGCGATGCCGTAGGCCATCCAGATGCGGTGCCGGGTCAGAGCAATCGTGCTGGTGGTCCAGGAGCCGAGATTCATCGCCCACGAGCATTATCGCTCCGCGGGCTGGTCGGGAGTACGCAGGCCTCCGGCAGTTGATCCAGACGCGCGGGCGGGCCCGATTCGATAAGCTAGGCGTATGGCTAGGCCGGTCATCGCGCTGCTCACCGACTTCGGCACCCGCGATCATTATGCCGGTGCGATGAAGGGCGTGGCGCTGGGCATTTGTCCTGACGCAACGCTCGTTGACATCTCCCACGATCTTCCGGCCCACGACGTCCTGGCGGGGGCGCTCGAACTGGCCGCGTCGTACCGCTACTTTCCGAACGGGACGATCTTTCTGGTGGTAGTCGATCCTGGCGTCGGCTCGAGCCGGCGCGGTATCGCCGCCGATACCGGCGACTACACGTTCGTGGCGCCGGACAACGGAGTCCTGACCGCCGTTCTGGACGAGCATCCCGCCCGGCGCATCGTCGAACTGACCGAACGTCGTTATGCACGCCCCACGGTCAGCCGGACGTTCGAGGGACGCGACCGGTTTGCCCCGGCCGCGGCGTGGCTCGGGAAGGGCATCGATCTGGCAGCGCTCGGCCGGCCCGCGGGGTCGATTCATCGGCTCGACATCCCGACGCCGCACGCCAACGCCGACTCCATCGAAGGGCAGGTCCTGCGCGTCGATCGTTTTGGCAACCTGATTACGAACATCGATCGCAAGACGTTCGAGAAACTGTCAGGCGGCGCGCTGGAGATTCGCGCCGGGTCGCATTCGGTGCCGAAGGTGGTCTCGACCTATGCCGATGGTGCGGCCGGTGATCTGTGTGCGCTGTTCGGCAGCACCGACCATCTGGAAATCGCCGTCAACGGCGCGAGCGCTGCCGACGCTCTCAAACTGGATCGCGGCGCGGTCGTGCATATCGCCCATCGCGCGTGATACGATTCCCCGCTTATTTCGCGCCGGGTCGCCGATTCGCGGGCGGGGCAGGTCGGGCAGGCGCCCGTCGCTCCTTCGCGTCACCGACCGGGACAGTCGACCCACCTGACCATGATCGATTTCAGTCTCAACGAAGAACAGCGACTCCTCGAGCAATCGGTTCGCGAATGGGGCGCCCGCGAGGTTGCGCCGTACATCCGCGAAAACGATCGCAATCATCACTTTGATCGCGAGCGGATTCTCGGCGGCATGGCGAAGCTGGGCCTGCTCGGCATCTCGGTGCCGCAGCAGTACGGCGGCGCCGGCATGGACTACATCAGCCTCGGCGTCGCCAGCGAGGAGCTCGAGTACCTGGACACGTCGCTGCGCGTCATCATGTCGGTGCACGCCGGACTCAGCTGCCTGTCGCTGCTTACGTGGGGAACCGAGGATCAGAAGCAGCGGTATCTGGTCCCGCAGGCGGCGGGGACGAAGCTCGCCGGGTATGGACTCACCGAACCGGGCGCCGGCAGCGATGCCCGATCGATTCAGACCACGGCGACCCTCGAAGGCGATCGGTATGTCCTGAACGGTGAGAAGAGCTGGATCTCACTGGCCGATGTCGCCGACAACTTCCTGGTCATCGCCTGGACCGATCTCGAGAAGAAGAAGAAGGGCGATCCGTCCGGCATGAGCGCGTTCATCGTCGAGCGCACGTTCAAAGGGTTCTCGAGCGGGCCGATGAAAGAGAAGTGGGGCATCCTCGCCGGCAATACCGGCTGGTTCAAGATGGAGGACGTCGAGGTGCCGCAGGAGAATCTGCTCGGCCGGGCCGGTGAGGGTTTCAAGATCGCGATGTTCGCGCTCGATCAGGGCCGCTTCACGGTGGCCGCCGGTGCCACCGGTTTGATTCGAGCGTGTCGCGATGCGAGCGTCAAGTACGCCAAGGAGCGGAAGACCTTTGGCGTCGAGATCGGTCAGCATCAGCTGGTCAAGGAGATGATCGCCGGCATGGAGTCCGACTATCAGTCGGCGCGGCTCTTGTGGCTGCGTTCCGGCTGGATGAAGAACAACGGCCAGCGCAACACCCGCGAAACCGGGTTGGCGAAATGGTTTGCGACTGTGGCTTCGGAACGTGCCGCCGGCGACGCCGTGCAGATTCACGGGGCGAATGGTTATTCCGACGAATACCCGGTCGGTCGCTTCTATCGCAACTGCAAGGGCGCGGTGATCTACGAAGGCACGCGCGAGATCCACAAGATAATGCAGGCCGACTACCTGCTGGGGTATCGCGTCGATCGTCCGACGCGGTGTGAACTTCCTCCTTTTGGGAAAGCCTAACCACGTGGACTCAGATCTCTCACTCGAATTTCTGCGTGTCGTCGAACAGGCGGCGGTCGCGTGCGCTCATACCATGGGCCAGGGCGATCGGCACCACTCGGATCAGGTCGCCGTCGAGGCGATGCGCAAGGTAATGGACACGGTACCGATCGATGGCACCATCGTGATCGGTGAAGGCGAGCGCGACGAGGCGCCGATGCTGTACATCGGCGAAAAGGTCGGCATGGCTCACCTGCAAAAGGCCAGCGATCGGACCCGGTTCGCCGAGGTCGACATCGCCGTCGATCCGCTCGAGGGCACGAACCTGTGCGCCACGGGTGCCGCCAACGCGATCGCCGTGCTGGCGGCGTCGAACCGCGGCGGCCTGCTGCATGCGCCCGACCTGTACATGGAGAAACTGGTGGTCGGACCCAGTTCGAAGGACGTCGTCAGCCTCGACGCACCGGTGCACGAGAACCTCAAGGCGATCGCCGACCGGCTCGGACGACGGGTCGAAGACCTGGTGGTGATCGTGCTTGACCGCGAGCGTCACGAGAAACTGATCGCGGACATCCGCGCCACCGGCGCGCGCATCCGGCTGATCGGCGACGGCGATCTGTCCGCGGGCATCACCGCCGCGGTGGCCGGATCGGGCGTGCACGCGGTGATGGGGACCGGTGGCGCGCCGGAGGGCGTGCTGACGGCTGCGGCGATGCGCTGCCTCAACGGCGAAATCTTCGCGCGCCTGGTGGTGAGCAAACCCGAAGACGAAGAGCGTTGCCGTGCGATGGGCATCACCGACTTCAAGAGAATCTACCGGTCGAAGGACCTCGCGCCGGGCAAGAACATCATCTTCGCCGCCACCGGTGTCACCGACGGGACGCTGATGAAGGGCGTACGGTTCTTCGGCGACGGCATCCGCACCAGCTCGGTCATCATGCAGAACGATCCGCACCAGATTCGCTTCATCGACAGCATCCACGTCGCGACCGCTCCGGACGTGAAGGTGCGTTTCTGATCCATCACAGTCGGATCCGCTGATGCGTCGCGTGTTCGTGGACCCGGGGGCGCCTCAGCGCGACGCAATCGAGGAAGCCGCAACCTGGATCCTCCGGGGCGGCCTGGTCGCCCTGCCTACCGACACGCTGTATGGGCTGGCAGCCGATCCGTTTTCCAACGCCGCCGTGACCCGCCTGTTCGAGGCCAAGGGTCGGCCCACCGAACGTGCGCTGCCGTTGATTGCGGCCGATCGCGCACAGGTCGCCGATCATCTCGGGCGTCTATCGCCGGAAGGCGAGCGCCTCGCCGCGAGGTTCTGGCCCGGACCGCTGACGCTGCTCATCACCGCTCCGGCATCGGTGGCGACGGCCGTGACCTCCGGCACCGGAGCCGTCGGCGTGCGTGTCCCGGCCGACGAAGTGGCGAGGTTGATTTGCGCCGCGTGCGGCCAGCCGATCACCGCCACCAGCGCGAACATCAGCGGCGAGCCGGCCACTGCCGATCCCGGCGAAGTGGAGCGTTCCATGGGCCAGCGCATCGATTTGTTGATTGACGCCGGTCCGACCCGTGGTGGCGCGCCGTCGACGATCGTGGACGTCACCGGCGCATCGCCGACGCTGGTGCGCGCCGGTGCCATACCGTGGGAAGAAATCCAGCGATGTCTGCAGAACGAACCCGCGCCTCGGGCCGGTCAGGCGTAGCCCGGCCCGAGCGCGCCGCGCTGGTTGGGTTGATCACCGGCCAGGCACGTCGCCTCGAGGCCGAGAACTCATTGGACGAACTCGCCGGCCTGGCGCACGCCGCCGGTGCCGACGTCGTGCTGCGCGTGCTGCAGGAACGTCCGAAGCCGGATGCCTCGACCTTCCTCGGCTCCGGCAAAATCAAGACGCTCGCAACCTCCGCCGCCGAGATGGATGTCGACGTCGTCATTTTCGACAACGAGCTGACGCCTGCGCAGCTCCGCCAGATCGAAGCGGAGATCGGTCGCAAGATCGTCGACCGAACCCAGTTGATCCTCGACATCTTCGCCAGGCGGGCCCGTACGCGCGAAGGCAAACTGCAGGTGGAATTGGCGCAGCTGAAGTACCTCCTGCCGAGACTGGTGGGATCGAATGCGGCGCTGTCGCGCCTGGGCGGTGGCATCGGGACACGAGGACCCGGCGAAACGAAACTCGAGGCGGACCGCCGCCGAATCCGCACGCGGATTCACGTGATCGGCGATGACATCGAGCAGGTTCGCCAGCGCCGCTCGCAGCTGCGCGATCGTCGTCAGAAGACGTCCGTACCGACAGTGGCACTGGTCGGATACACCAACGCCGGCAAAACGACGCTGTTCAACGTCCTGACCAACGCCGGCGCCGACGCATCAGACGCGCTGTTTGTGACCCTCGATCCGCTGGTGCGGCGGCTGCGGCTGCCGGACAGCCGCGAGCTGCTGGTGTCGGATACCGTCGGCTTCATCGATCGACTGCCGCACGCGCTGGTCGCGGCCTTTCGGGCGACGCTCGAAGAGACGGCGGAGGCCGATCTGGTGCTTCACGTCATCGACGCGGCCGCCCCCGACCGGGATCGGCGGATGAACGCCGTCCGGAAGGTTCTCGAAGAGGTCGGCGCGACCGACGTGCCGATGCTCGAGGTCTACAACAAGAGCGACGCGCTCACGCCGGACGAACGGCGGCGCCTGCAGGATCAGGATTCGGCGGCGCTCCTGATCTCTGCGCTGCAGCGCCAGGGGATCGTCGAGCTCGTCGAGACCATCACCTCACGGCTGGCGCTGGACGTGCGTCGAGTGGTTTTAAGCTTCGATCCCGACAGTCCTTCCGATCGCGAACGCATTGGCCGGGTCTATCGACACGCCCGCGTGCTGCTCCACGAGGTTCGCGACGGCCAGGTGTCAATCACCGCGGACGTGCCACGGCGCTTGTTGAGTCGTCTGGGACACGCCGAAGAGAAGTAAACTTTTCCCAATGCGCAGGCTTGTGGTCTCAGCGTTCGCGGCGTTGACGATGGTAGCGGCGGCGTGCACGCCGAAAACCGTGCCGGCTCCGGCCGTCACTGCTCCAAAGTTTCCCGAGTTCATCCGGCCAGCCGTACCGGGTCCGTTTGCCAATAGCCCAGTGGCTGAAGCCCAGGCTAGAGGCTGGGCGTTCCTCCAGACCGGCGATCTCAAGACCGCCGAGCGGGAATTCGCCGCGGCGCTGAAGACGTCGCCGACTTTTTACCCGGCGGATACCTCACTCGGTTATGTCGAGCTGGCGCGGAAAGACGCCAAGGCGGCGCTTCCTCATTTCGACCGCGTCATCGAGCAGCAGGCGAAGGACGTTGCCGCGCTGGTTGGCCGTGGACAGTCGCTGATCGCGCTCGGGCGCGACACTGAGGCGGTCGTACCATTCGAGACCGCCGTCGCTCTCGATCCCAGCCTGACCGATCTGGCGGTCAAAATCGAGGTGCTCAAGTTCCGCGGCGCCGAGCAGGGGTTGACGCGCGCCCGCGATGCCGCAAAGGCCGGACGGCTGGACGAAGCGGTGCGGGCGTACACGAGTGCAATCACCAGCTCACCCGATAGTCCATTCCTGTACCGCGAACTCGCGGCGGTCGAAAAGCAGAAGGGCGACGCCGACGCCGCGCTCGGGCATTTCCAGAAAGCGGTGTCACTCGATCCCGCCGACGCGAAATCGCTGGCGCAGATCGGCGAACTGTTCGACGCGCGCAACGACTCCGCCGGCGCGGTGAAAGCGTACTCGGATTCGTTCGCGCTCGAGGCCAACCCTGACGTCGCCAGGCGGTTGGAGGACCTCAAGGCGAGGGCGGCCATGGCGGCGCTGCCGGAAGAATTCCGGGCCATTGACCAGGCGCCGCTGGTCACGCGCGCCGATCTCGCGGCGCTCGTCGGGATTCGACTGGCGCCGCTGCTGCAGGCCGGCCGCCGGAGCGATGCGGCGCTGATTACCGACGTCCGCGGTAACTGGGCCGCGAGCTGGATCATGGCGGTCGCGCGCGCCGGCGTGATGGAGCCGTTCGCCAACCACGCCTTTCAGCCGAAGACCACGGTAAGGCGCGCCGACCTCGCCCAGACACTCGCGCGGCTGCTCGCGCAGGTGGCGCAGCAGAACCCAGCTCGCGCCAGGGGTTGGGATACGGCCCGTCTGAAATTCCCTGATCTGCAGCCGAGCCATCTGGCGTATCCGGCGGCGTCGGTCGCGGTCGCCGCCGGCGCGATGACGGTGGGGCCGGATGGCGCCTTTCAGCCCGGGCGCGCCGTCACCGGCGCTGAGGCCGCCGCCTCGATCGCGAAGATTGGAAGCCTCGCAGGGCTTCGATGAACGCACTGACGTTTGCAAATCAACTCACGCTGCTGCGGATGCTGCTGATCCCGGCGTTCGTGATCCTGGTCGTGTATGGGCATCTGGGCTGGGCGCTCGCGGTTTTCGTGACGGCCGGGGTCACCGACGGCCTCGACGGACTCATCGCGCGGCTCTCCGGCCAGAAAACGCAGCTCGGTGCATGGCTTGACCCGATGGCTGACAAGCTGTTATTGGTCACGACGTTCGTGGTGCTGACGCTGCCCGGATTGAATCTCGCGAACCGCTTTCCGACCTGGCTGACCGTGTGCATCATCAGCCGCGACGTCGTGATCGTCCTGACCGTGGCCATCGTCAACCTGGCGATTGGCCACCGCACGTTCCGACCCTCGATTTTCGGGAAGGTCGCCACCGCCACCTACATCGTCACCGCGGTTGCGGCGATGTCGTTCAATTACCTGCAGCAGCGTTCGTCGATGGTCGACGTGCTGGTGTGGGCGTCGCTCGCGATCACGATCGTCTCGAGCCTGCATTACATCTGGCACGCGCGGCGGATCATCGAGGAGCCGGTCCACAGATGAAGCGCCTGCTCGCGGCGATAGTTCTCGGAGCGGCCTGCGCCGGCCCTGTCGTTGCCTTTGCGCAGACACCGCCAAAGCAGGCGGTGGTGGAGACCACGGCCGGAACCTTCGTGATCGATCTCGATCCGGCGTCGGCTCCCAGTCAGACTGCGTACTTCACAAAGCTTGCGGCAACAAACGCCTACGACGGCACGGTGTTCCACCGCGTCGTGAAATACGGGATGGTGCAAGGGGGCGATCCGCTGTCGAAGGATCCCGGCAAGCGCGCGCTCTACGGCACCGGCGGACAGAACGCCGTGAAAGCCGAGGCGAGGGCCCCGAAGATGACGCGCGGGTCAGTCGCCGCCGTGCTCGTGCCGGGTAAGCCGGATAGTGCCGGCGCGCAGTTCTTCATCGTGCTTGCCGACCAACCAGCTCTCGACGGCCAATATTCGGTGTTCGGCCACGTGTCGGACGGCGCTGAGGTCCTGCAGAAGATCTCGGAGACCGCCGTCGACGACAAAGGTCTGCTGACTGAGCGGATCGAAATCAAGCACATCGCCATCCGTGACACGCCCGCCGAACCCTTCTTCAATGAGTCCGCCGCGGAACTGGCGGCCTATCGCGCTGTGCTCGAGACGAGCGCCGGTCCCATCACGATCGAGTTTTTTGTCGACGTGGCGCCCAACACCGTTCGCCAGTTCATGCGGCTCGCCGCGGCCGGCGTCTACAACGACATGGCGTTTCATCGCATCGCGCCGGGGTTCGTGATCCAGACCGGGGCACTCTCGAGCCGCAACGTCCCGTTGACCGCGAAACAGCAGGCGCTGGTCCACAACCTGCCGCCCGAGTTCAACGACACCAGGCACGTCAAAGGCATCGTCTCGATGGCTCGCGGTGACGCCCTCGACAGCGCGACGACGTCGTTTTTTGTGTGTAC
>DASXIR010000003.1:0-14784 GCA_036497895.1 Vicinamibacterales bacterium
TCCGCTCCTCCCAGAAACCGCGCCACTTCATCCAGCGGCCGCTGCGTCGCCGAGAGGCCGATGCGCTGCGGCGATTTCCGGCAAAGCGCCTCCAGGCGCTCGAGCGACAGCGCGAGGTGAGCGCCGCGTTTGGTCGGTACCAGTGCGTGGATTTCGTCGATGATGATCGTGTCGATCGAGCGCAGCGACTCGCGCGCGTTCGATGTCAGCAGCAGGTAGAGCGACTCCGGCGTCGTGATCAGGATGTCGGCCGGATCTCGCTGGAAACGGGCGCGCTCGGCCTGGGGCGTGTCGCCGGTCCGGATCGCGATGCGAGGCGTCCAGAAGTTCTCGTCAAGCCGCTCGGCAATGTGGGCGATGCCTGCCAGCGGGGCCCGCAGGTTGCGTTCCACATCCACCGCAAGCGCTTTGAGTGGCGACACATACAGCACGCGGCACTGCTCAGGTTTCGATGGCGGAGGCGTGAACATCAGCCGATCGAGGCACCACAGAAACGCGGTCAGGGTCTTGCCGCTGCCGGTCGGCGCGAGAATCAGGGTCGATTCGCCCCGGGCGATGGCCGGCCAGCCGAGCGACTGCGGTGCGGTCGGGCCGTCGAACGACGCCGCGAACCAGCCCCGCGTCGCCGCATGAAATGGCGCGAGCGGATCGATCGTCACGCGGGCGGTCACGTGGTCATCTTATAATGTCAACAGGTTCATTCTCGGACGGGGGGATTCATGGGTGATGCGGGCGAAGGACTAATCGATGCGGAATCGCGTATTCAGGAACGGATGGAAGAACTGGAGCGTGAGCGGACCCGGCAGAATCACGGGAAAATTGTCCGCGACCCGGAAAAGGCGCACGCGTTCGAGACGCTGAGGCTGGCACGGACCGAACTGGATCGCCAACTGACGGCGACGACACACGAACGGCGCCGGGCGCAGATCTCGCAGGCCATCGAGGAAGTCGATCGGCGCATGAAGGTCGTCGAAGCCTCCATGATTGTGTGAGGTCGATTTGGTTCGCCCGGTCGACCCGATATCTCGACTGGGCGTCCAACCGCCCCTCAGTTCGGCCACTTGCCGGCGCGCGCCACGTCCCGGCGCCTCGCCGACATGGTTCGATCGCGACCAGGCCTACCGCCGAGCGAAGGTCACGGGCGGGGGCCGAGCATCTGGTCCAGTCCGATGCCGAACGCGTCGGCAATCGCGCGCGCCTTCCCTGAATAGTCCTCCACGAAATGCGCTGGCAGCCCTTCGCCGGTTGGTGCAGGCTGGCGGATCGCCCTGGCCAGCACGCGCTCGTAGTCCGAGGTCATCGCGTCAACGGTGTGATGAGCGGTCCAGTACGCAGACCCGGCGCGCCCGAGCTGCTGGCGGCACGCGAGATCGTCCGCGAGCCGTCCCATTGCAGACAACAGCGCCTCGTCCTCGTTCAGTAGATCGATCGAGATCGCGACCGGTTCGATCGCGGGATGCGAAGGGCGCCAGGCAATCGGCTCGACCGTCGGAATGTCCGCCAGGTGCGCGAGAGCGCTAAGCACGGTTGGCCGCGAGGCGGCAAGACACTGCAGCCAGGACGCAGAGGTTTCGAGGGCGGTCGGCCATCGCAGGCAGAGGCATGCGTCCGCGGCCGCCAGGTAGCCGGCGACCCCGGTGTCGGGGACGTAGCCCGTCACGTGTACGCGCGCGCCGTGCGGCGATGCGGCGAGCAACGCCCCGAGCGTCGGACAGTCGGTCGCGTCGCCGGCGAGCATCAGGTGGACGTCGGCGCGATCCCGCGCGAGCCGGTCAAAGCTGCGGACGATGGTGTCGATCCGTTTCTCGTTGGTGATCTTGCCGAACGCGGCAAAGAGCACGGCTTCGTCGGGAACGCCCAACGCCTTCCGTACGCGCGCGCGTGCGCCGGCATCGGCGTCGACCGGCGCGGTGCCAAGGCGGATCGTTTCGATCGCAGCCGCGGGAAATTCGCGTCGCAAATCGGCCGCCACGCGCGGGCTGTGAACGGCCACCATCCGAGCGCTCTGCATCACGACCCGCAGCATCGACCAGAAGTAGTACAGCGGTCCGCCAAGTCCTTCGACTGCGAACTCGGCGACATCGCGCGGCGCATCCGGATGGTCGTAGCGGAATTCGTTGCGATAATCGTCGTATCGCCGCTGCTGGAGCAGGCTTCGTGCGCGGGCCTGGTGCAGGCGGGCGTCGTGCAGCACGACGAGGCCGGGGTGCGCCGCGAGATAGGCCCACATGTAGTCGTGGCAGGGCGCGTTACCCAGCTGGTAGACCACCAGATCGTAGGGATCGCGTCGAGCACGCCACGCGAACTCGGACGCGCAAGACTCAGGGAAGCAGTCGATCTGGTGCGCCGCCGCCAGCCGCGGCAGGGCATCCGCGCTGTACACGGCGATCCCGGATCGGGTCGGTGGAAACGGCGAAAGCCAGGCGATCCGCATGACGGGTTACTGTGCGCCATTAGCCGCCAGACAGTCGCGCAAGTCAAGCCGGCTCGGCCGCAGCGCCGCACTGATGTCTAACCGTCGCTGTCGCGCGCGCATTCTTTGCGCCGCGGTCGTCGCGTCAATGACTATTCTGTGTGCTAGCATGAGGGCTTCGGCTTGGGAAATGATTCACAAGCCGCACACACCACGATGCAGGGCTGGCTTTCTATCTTCATCATGATTGCGCTCGGCGCCGGATTCGCGCTGGTGTCGGTCCTGTTGTCGAACGTGCTCGGCCCGAGCAAGCCGTCGCCCGAGAAACTGGCGCCGTACGAATGCGGCATGCCGGCGGTCGGTGATGCCCGCGAGCGCCAGTCGGTCAAGTTCTACCTGGTCGCGATGATCTTCCTGCTCTTCGACATCGAGGTGGCCTTTCTCTATCCGTGGGCGATGGCGCTGCGCGATCTGGGATGGGGCGGTTTCGTGCAGGTCGTGCTGTTCATGGCACTGCTGCTCGCCGGCTACATCTACGTCTGGCGCAAAGGCGCGCTCGACTGGGGAAACGAGAACACATAATGGGTCTCGAGTCCGAATTCGACATTCCGGTGCTGACGACCTCGGTCGAGAAGATGGTCCAGTGGGCGCGTCGCTCGTCGATCTGGCCGGTGACGTTCGGCCTGGCGTGCTGCGCGATCGAAATGATGGCGATGAGCTGTTCGCGCTACGACGTCGCGCGGTTCGGCGCCGAAGTGTTTCGCGGCAGCCCGCGCCAGTCCGACCTGATGATTGTCGCCGGACGCCTGTCGCGAAAGATGGCGCCGGCGCTGCGCCGCATTTACGACCAGATGCCCGAGCCGAAGTGGGTGATTTCGATGGGCGCCTGCGCGTCGATCGGCGGCGTGTTCGACAACTACGCGATCGTGCAGGGGGTGGATCAAATCGTCCCGGTCGACGTCTACGTGCCGGGCTGCCCGCCGCGCCCGGAATCGCTCATCTACGGCATCGTGCAACTGCAGCGGAAGATCGACGGGCAGAAACTGGCGTGATGGATCCCGCTCCCATTCTCGCGTCGTTGCAGGACGCGCTGCCCGACGTGACGTTCGAGCCGGTCCCCAGCCGCGACCTGCAGGCGACGATCTATGCCGCGCCCGAGGCGCTGCATGACGTCGCGCTGGTGCTGCGCGACCGCGCGGATCTGAAATTCAGCCTGCTCGCCGAGTTGACGGCCACCGACGTCTGGCCGCACGAGCCGCGCTTCGAGCTGGTCTACATTCTGGTTTCCCTCGAGCATCGCACGCGCCTGCGCCTGAAGCTGAGGCTGCCGGGTGCCGACCCGCATGTCGCGACCGTGTCTGACGTCTGGCCGGCCGCAAATTGGCTCGAGCGCGAGGTGTGGGACCTGTTCGGGATTGCGTTCGACGGACACCCCGACCCGCGGCGACTGCTGATGCCGGAGGACTGGGACGGTTTTCCGCTGCGCAAGGACTATCCGGTGCAGATCCGGATGACGCCTGGGTCGGGTCAGCCACTGCAGATGACCGAAGCCGAGTTCCGCGCGAATGTCGCGAAGGACCGACTGACGCGAGGGTAGCCAGAGGTGAGTGCGGATCTGTTCGCGGCGACACTGGCGGAGACGATCGCACTGCACCAGCGCGTAGCCGGCGACCCGCAGCCGGTGTTGAGTGCGGCTGCCGCGATCGTGGAGTCGCTGCGCGGCGGCGGAAAACTGATGCTGTTCGGCAACGGCGGCAGCGCCGCGGACGCCCAGCACGTCGCGGCGGAGCTGATCGGGCGCTTTCAGCGCGAACGCCCGGCATTTGCCGCGATCGCACTGACCACCGATACGAGCGTGCTGACCAGCGTCGGCAATGACTACGCCTACGACCGGATCTTCGCGCGTCAGGTCGAGGGGCTGGCGAGACCCGGCGACGTCGCGCTCGGGATCAGCACCAGTGGCGCGTCGCCGAACGTGGTGGCGGCACTCGAGGCGGCGCGATCGCTCGGCGCAAAGACGATCGCACTGACCGGACGTGACGGCGGCGCGGTCAGCCGCGCGGCGGCGATTCACGTCAACGTGCCGTCAGACAGTGCGGCGCGCGTGCAGGAAGTGCACCGGACGCTGCTGCACGTGATGTGCGACATCGTGGAGATTGCCCTTGATCAGCGCTGATGTGACACCCAGGAGGCCAGGGACACCAGAGACGACAGAAATGGCGTCCCTGGAGCGCGGTGGTGTCCCTGGTGTTGAAAGGGTGAAGGTGGCCTGATGCCGGACATCAAAACGGAAGTGATGACCGTCAACATGGGGCCGCAGCACCCCAGCACGCACGGCGTGCTCCGCCTCGTGCTCGAACTCGACGGAGAGACGGTGCTGTCGGCGGCGCCGACGATTGGCTTCCTGCACACCGGCATCGAGAAGACCTGCGAGCAGAAGAAGTGGCAGCAGGTGATCCCGCTGGTCGAGCGGATGGATTACCTCAGCTCGCACTCGAACAGCATGGCCTACTGCCTGTCAGTCGAGAACCTGCTGGGACTCGAGGTGCCAGAGCGGGTCCGGGACATCCGGATCCTGCTGGCGGAGCTGCAGCGGCTCAACAGCCATCTGGTGTGGCTCGGCACCCACGGCATGGAAGTGGGCGCCGTGTCAGTGATGCTGTACTGCTTCCGCGAGCGCGAACTGCTGCTCAACATCAACGAGCTGCTGGCCGGCTTCCGGATGTTCCCGAGCTATATGCGAGTTGGCGGCCTGCGCGAAGATCTGCCGCGCGGGTTCCACGCGGCGGTCCGTTCGTTCCTCGAGCGCCTCCCGGAGAAGCTGGACGAGTACGAGGATCTGCTGACGAAAAACGAAATCTACATGAAGCGGACCCAGGGGGTCGGCGTCATCTCGAAAGAGACGGCGGTGGCGATGGGCCTGGTCGGGCCGATTGCCCGCGCCGCGGGCGTAGATTACGACGTCAGGAAGGTCTTTCCCTACCTGGGTTACGAGACCTACGACTTCGAGGTGCCGACCCGGACCATCGGCGACGTCTACTCGCGGTACCAGGTGCGGATTGCCGAGATGCGCGAGAGCATCAAGCTGTGTCGTCAGGCGCTCGATCGGATTGCGCCGACGGGCGTGTTCGCCGTCGACGACCCGCGGATTACGCCGCCGCCGAAAGATCGCGTCTACACCGAGATGGAAGCACTGATTCAGCACTTCCTGATCTACTCGCAGGGCTTCACCGTGCCGGCCGGCGAGGCCTATGTCCCGGTCGAGGGGCCGCGCGGCGAGCAGGGCTTCTACGTCGTCTCGGACGGCAGCAACCGTCCGTGGCGCATCAAGTCGCGCCCGCCCTCGCTGCTGGCCTGCCAGGCGCTGCAGCGAACCGTGGTCGGCGGGTTGATTGCCGACGTCATCGCCATCATCGGATCGCTGGACGTCATCATGGGGGACGTGGACCGGTGAGCTTTCATCCGAAGATGGCCTACGGCGCAACGTTCCACAAGTCGTCGCGGCAACTCGAGCACGAAGGTCCGCCGTTTGCCTACACCGCCGAACGCCGGGCCCGGTTCGACGAGATTATCAAACGATACCCGGACGATCGCCGCCGGTCGGCGGTGCTGCCGGCGCTCTATCT
Source organism: Vicinamibacterales bacterium (assembly GCA_036497895.1). Taxonomy (GTDB): domain Bacteria; phylum Acidobacteriota; class Vicinamibacteria; order Vicinamibacterales; family CAVVIG01; genus CAVQFC01. The sequence goes on from DASXIR010000003.1 coordinate 6,040, forward strand.
GGTTCAGGATCAGCAGGGCTACATCACGGCCAATGGGATCCGTCACGTGGCCGAACTGCTCGACATCACACGCGCGGATGTCGAGGACGTCGTCTCGTACTACACGATGTTCTATACGCGGCCGGTCGGCAAGTACGTGATCAACGTCTGCCGGACGCTGTCGTGCGCGATCAACGGCGCCGAGCGTGTCACCGAGGAATTGTGCGGCAAGCTCGGGATCAAGCCGGGTGAAACCGACCCGACCGGCACGTTCACCCTGATGGAGGTCGAGTGCCTCGGCGCCTGCGACCGCGCCCCGGCGGTCATGGTGAACGATGCCTGGCACGAATGCTTGAAGCCGGAAGACGCCGGACAACTGATCGACGACCTGCGCGCCCGCGGCGAGGCGGCGGTCAGCGGCTGCCACCACGTCGTCGAAAGTGCGAAACGATGATGGGAGTGGCTCGGTGACCAATCGTGGCTGATACCGATCTCGTTCTTACGAAATACGTCCGCGAGCCGCATTCCTACACGCTCGATTTCTATCTCGCGCACGACGGTTACGAAGCGCTCAAGACCGCGCTGACAAGAAAGCCGGACGAGATTATCGAGATGGTGAAGGCGTCGGGCCTGCGCGGGCGTGGCGGCGCCGGTTTTCCGACCGGCATGAAGTGGCAGTTCGTCGATAAGAAAGTCGAGCCGCGCTACATCGTCTGCAACGCTGACGAAAGCGAGCCGGGCACGTTCAAGGATCACCTGCTGATGGAGCGGAACCCGCATCTGCTCATCGAGGGATGTGCGATCGGCTGCTACACGATCGGCGCGAAGGTCGCCTACATCTACATCCGTGGTGAATTTTTCCACGTGCAGGGCAATCTCGAGCGGGCCATCGACGAGGCCTACGCGAAGGGCATTCTCGGAAAGAACATTTTTGGATCCGGATTCGACTGCGACGTCTACGTCCACCGTGGGGCCGGCGCCTATGAAGCGGGCGAGGAAACGGCCTTGCTGGAGTCGCTCGAGGGCAAGCGCGCCCAGCCGAGGAACAAACCGCCGTTTCCCGCTGTAGTCGGCGTGTACGGCAAGCCCACCGCGGTGAACAACGTCGAGACCCTCTGCAATGTCCCGGGCATCATTTCGAAAGGCGTCGCCTGGTACTCAGGCCTCGGTCCCGAGAAGAACGGCGGCCCCAAGCTGTTCTGCGTCAGCGGTCACGTCCGAAAACCCGGCGTCTACGAAGCCACGATGAGCGTGACGCTCCGCGAGTTGATCGAGGGCTACGCCGGCGGTGTGCGCGAAGGGCGGACGTTGAAGGCGGTCATTCCCGGCGGGTCGTCTGTGCCGATCCTGATGCCGGACCAGCTCGATACCCAGGCCAGTTTTGACGCGATCCAGAAGGCTGGTTCGCTGCTCGGCTCGGCGGCGATCGTGGTGCTCGACGATACCACCTGCATGGTGTGGCTCGCCGAGAACCTGCTGCATTTCTACCGCCACGAGTCGTGCGGAAAGTGCACGCCGTGCCGCGAAGGCACCGACTGGCTCTATAAGATCCTGCACCGCATCGAGCGTGGCGAGGGACAGATGCAGGATCTGGATCTCTTGAGCAGCATCTCCGGCAACATCGGTGGCAAGACGCTCTGCGCGTTCGGCGATGCCGCGGTGACGCCGGTGCTGACCACGCTGACGCACTTCCGCCACGAATACGAGGCGCACATCAAGGAAGGCCGCTGCACGCTGCCGGCGTCGTGGCGGGCGCAGCATCCGGTGGGAGCTCATTGATGATCGAGCAATTGGTCATGGGCGATCGATCGGCGATCACCGATCACCCGAACACCGATCACCCGATCACCGATCGCCCGATCGCCGATACGTTATGACTCCCTTGCTGGTCGCTCAAATTGCGCTGACGCTGCTGACCTTCGTCGCGTTGCTGAGTTCAGCCGCCGCGATGGTGTGGGTGGAGCGCCGTGTCGCGGCGATGTTGCAGCAACGCCGAGGCCCGACCCGCGTCGGCTGGCAGGGGCTGCTGCAGCCGTTTGCCGACGTCATCAAGCTGATGTTCAAGGAGGAGCTGCGCCCGCGCGCGGCCGATCCGATTCTGTTCGCGCTGGCGCCGATCATTTCCGCGACCGCGGCATTTGCCGCTTTTGCCGTCGTGCCATTCGGCGCCTCGACGACATTGTTCGGCCTTCTCGACGAGCCGCTGCGGCTGCAGGTCGCCGACGTCAACGTCGCGGTGCTGGTGATCTTCGCGATCTCGTCGATGAGCGTCTACGGCATCGTCCTGGCCGGCTGGAGCTCGAACAGCAAGTACTCGCTGCTTGGCGGCTTGCGCTCCTCGGCGCAGATGATCAGCTACGAGCTGTCGTACGGCACCGCCCTGGCCAGCGTGCTGCTCGTCGGCAATTCGCTGTCGTTGTCCGGGCTCGTCAACCTGCAGTCGGGCACCTGGCTCGGGTTCATCCCGCGCTGGTTCGTGTTCGTGCAGCCGGTGGGATTCCTGATCTTCATGACTGCCGGGGTCGCCGAGACCAACCGCGCGCCGTTCGACTTTCCCGAGGCCGAACAGGAGCTGGTGGCCGGCTACCACACCGAATACAGCAGCATGAGCTTCGCGATGTTCTTTCTCGCGGAGTACATCAACATGGTCACCGTGTCGGCGGTGGCAACCGATTTGTTCCTCGGCGGCTGGCACGGACCGTTTCTGCCGGAGTCGCTCGGCTGGATCTGGTTCCTCGCAAAGGTTGCGGCGCTGCTGTTCTTCTACGTCTGGATGCGGTGGACGCTGCCGCGCTATCGCTACGACCAGCTGATGCGGTTCGGCTGGAAGGTGCTGCTCCCGCTTTCGGTGATCAACCTGCTGGTGACGGCCGCGGGGGTGCTCTATTTTGGCCTCTGAGTTGGTGCTGTTCTATATCTTCGGCGGGGTGGCGATTCTCGCGTCGCTGCTGGTGATTGCCCAGCGCAATCCCATCCACAGCGTGCTGCTGCTGATTGCGTCGTTCGGTGCGCTGTCCGGCCTTTATGTACTGCTGCAGGCGCCGTTCGTCGCGGTCATCCAGATCATCGTGTATGCCGGCGCGATCATGGTCCTGTTCCTCTTCGTCGTGATGCTGCTCAACGCGCCGCACGAAGAAACCGACTACGACGAACGCGTCCACCCGCTGCTGCAGCGTGGTCCGATGCGCTTCGGCGCGCTGCTCGCGGTTGCCTTGATCGTGGAGCTGTGGTGGACGCTGACCAAGGGCCGGGAACTCGGAGCGTTCTCCGACGCCGAGGTCACGTCGGTGGCGGCCATCGGTCGGTCGCTGTTTCGTGACTACGCGTTCGCCTTCGAAGTGACGTCGGTGCTGATCCTCGCGGCGATGGTCGGCGCCGTGATCCTGGCCAGGCGGGAGTCGCGCTGATGGTTCCCGTCAACCACTACCTGATTCTGTCCGCGATTCTGTTTTCGATCGGTACCGCAGGCGTGTTCCTGCGCCGCAACGTGATCACGATCCTGCTGTCGATCGAAATCATGCTGAACGCGGTCAACCTGACGTTCGTGGCCTTCGGTCGCGCGCTCGGCGCCGTCGACGGGCAGATCATCGTGTTCTTCGTCATGACGGTGGCGGCGGCCGAAGCCGCGGTCGGGCTGGCCATCGTGATTGGCCTGTTCCGGCACCGGGAGTCGCTGAACCCCGATTCGTTTACGTTGCTCAAATGGTGAACCCTCGCCTTCGTCTGTTTCCATGCTGCTGCTGATTCCGCTGCTCCCATTGGTCGGGTTCCTGATCAACGCCAGCTTCGGCCGGCGTATCAGCAAGCCTGCGTCCGGCGCGGTCGCCTGCGGCGCGATTGGGGCCTCGTTTCTCGTCGCCCTGACCGCCGTCTGGCGGCTGGTGTCGATGCCGGCGGAGTCGCGCGCGATCGTCGATCAGGTGTTCACCTGGATCACCTCCGGCCGCTTCACCGCGGCGTTTTCGCTGCGCGTCGATCCGCTCTCGTCGGTGATGATTCTCGTGATCACCGGCATCGGCACGCTGATCCACATCTATTCGACCGCGTACATGCACGAGGAGGCCGACGCTGAATACGCGCGTTACTTCTCCTACCTGAACCTGTTCGCGGCGTTCATGCTGGTGCTCGTCCTCGGCTCGAACTTCCTGGTGATGTTCGTCGGCTGGGAAGGCGTGGGTCTCTGTTCATACCTGCTGATCGGATTCTGGTATCAGAAGAAGACCGCCTCGGACGCCGGCAAGAAAGCCTTCATCGTCAACCGCATCGGTGACTTTGGATTCCTCCTCGGTGTGCTGCTGATCTTCGTGCGGTTCGGATCGATCGACTTCCAGGAGGTCGCCCGGGCCGCCGCGACCCTCAGCCCCGAAGCGGCGTTCGGAACGGTCTCGCTGATGACGCTGCTGCTGTTTGTCGGCGCCACCGGCAAGTCCGCGCAGATTCCGCTCTATGTCTGGTTGCCGGACGCGATGGAAGGTCCGACGCCGGTGTCGGCGCTGATTCACGCCGCGACGATGGTGACGGCGGGCGTGTACATGATCGGCCGCAACGCCGTGCTGTTCAGCCACGCACCGCAGACATTGACGATCGTGGCGGTGATCGGCACTGCGACGGCGTTGATGGCCGGGACGATCGGCCTGGTCCAGAACGACATCAAACGCGTGCTCGCCTATTCGACCGTCTCGCAACTCGGTTACATGTTCCTGGCCATGGGAGTGGGTGCGTTCGGCGCCGGCATCTTCCACCTCTACACCCACGCGTTCTTCAAGGCCCTGCTGTTCCTCGGGTCGGGCGCTGTGATTCATGCGCTGTCCGGTGAGCAGGATCTGCGCCGCATGGGCGGCCTCAAGAACGATCTGCCGATCACGTACTGGACCTTCGTCGTCGGCGCGGTCGCCATCGCCGGCGTGCCCGGTCTTGCCGGATTTTTCAGCAAGGACGAAATCTTGTTTCGCACCTACGCGAGCGGGCACACGGTACTGTGGGTCGTCGGCATGCTCACCTCGCTGCTGACGGCGATCTACATGTTCCGGGTTGTGTTTCTCGCGTTTCATGGGACGTCGCGATCCGCTTCGCCGCACGACGCACCCTCGGGCGACGCACCCTCGCGCGACGCACCCGCGCACCCCGCACCCGCGCACGACGCACCCGTGCACCATCACCTGCATGACGCGCCTCCGGCGATGGCGTTTGCCCTGATCGTGCTGGCAATCGGCTCGATCGTCGCCGGCTACGCAGGGCTGCCGTCGATTCTCGGCGGTGGCGATTGGTTTGCGCGCTATCTCGAACCGAGCTTTGGCGTGCTGCCGGTCGAGCAGGTTGCCGAGCACGGCCTCGAAGGCACGCTGATGATTCTGTCGAGCGGTCTGGCGTTTGCCGGCATCGGCATCGCGATGTACTTCTTCCTGACCAACCGTCGCGCCGCCGATCAAGTGGCGGCCCGTTTCTCCGGCGTCCAGCGCCTGCTGCTGAACAAGTACTACGTAGACGAGGCCTACGACGCGACGGTGGTGCAGCCGATCAAGATCGTCTCACAGGAAGTGCTGTGGAAGATTATCGACGTGCGAGTGATCGACGGTGCGGTCAACGGCGTCGGTGAAACCGTGGGCGGCTTCGCCGAGGCGCTGCGGCGCCTGCAGAGCGGATCGGTCCGCACCTACGCCGCCTCGCTGCTGTTCGGCGTCGTCATGATTCTCGGCTACTACCTCTGGCGCTGATGCATTTTCCGATACTCTCCTCGCTTGTCGCGCTGCCGGTGGCCGGCGCCCTGCTGCTGCTGCTGGTGCGCGATGAACCGGAGAACGAGCCGCTCGTCCGCAACATCGCCCTGGTGGTGTCGGCCCTGGTGTTTGCCGAAACCCTGCTCCTGTGGAGCCGTTTCGATCCCGCGATCGCCGATTTCCAGTTCATCGAACGCCATGCCTGGATTCCTGCGTTCGGCATCAGCTATTTCGTTGGCGTGGACGGCATCAGCCTGTTTCTGCTGGTGCTCACCGGTTTCCTGACCCCGCTTGCACTGCTCGGCTCGTGGGAGTCCGTGCACCGCAAGACCCGCACGTTCTGCATGTTCGTGCTGCTGCTCGAGAGCGCGATGATGGGCGTGTTCGTCTCGCTCGACCTGTTCCTGTTTTACGTCTTCTGGGACGCGATGCTGATTCCGATGTATTTCCTCATCGGGATCTGGGGCTACGACCGCCGCATCTACGCCTCGATCAAGTTCCTGCTCTACACCATGGCCGGAAGCGTGCTGATGCTGCTGGCGATTCTCGGCCTCGCCTACCTGCACAGCACGGCGCAGGGCAGCTACAGCTTCGACCTGCTGAAGATTTACGAGTTGCAGGTTCCGATGCACCTGCAGTTCTGGTTCTTCGTGGCGTTTGCGCTGGCCTTCGCGATCAAGGTCCCGCTGTTCCCGTTCCACACCTGGCTGCCTGACGCGCACGTCGAGGCGCCAACCGCGGGATCGGTCATCCTGGCGGGCGTGCTGCTGAAGATGGGGACCTACGGACTGCTGCGCTTCGCGTTTCCGATCTTTCCGGACGCGGCGCTGTTCTTCGCGCCGTACCTCGGGCTGCTGGCAGTCGTCGGCATCATCTACGGCGCTCTGGTGGCGATGGTCCAGCCCGACATGAAGAAGCTGGTGGCGTACTCGAGCGTGAGCCACATGGGCTTCGTGGTGCTCGGGATTGCCGCAATGAACACGCAGGGCGTCGAGGGCGCGGTGTACCAGATGCTGAACCATGGTGTCAGCACCGGCGGCCTCTTCCTGATCGTCGGGATGCTGTCCGACCGGCGTCACACCCGATTGATCGCCGAGTTCGGCGGCCTGAAGAAGGTGATGCCGCACCTGGTGGCGGTATTCCTGATTGTCACGCTGTCGTCGATCGGCATGCCGCCGCTGAACGGCTTCGTCGGCGAGTTCCTGGTGCTGCTCGGCGCCTTCGAGTGGAATCCAGCGCTGGCGGCGGCCGCCGCGATCGGCGTGATCCTGTCCGCGACCTACATGCTGTGGATGTTCCAGCGCGTCAACTACGGGCCGGTCACCAACGAGAAGAACGCGACCCTGGCGGACCTTGGCACGCGCGAATGGATCGTGATCGCGCCGATTGTCGCCGCCATCGTCCTGATGGGTGTGATGCCGAACCTGTTCCTGAAGCCAATCGGACCGTCGGTCGAGCGGCTGATTTCGCACATGCAGCAGAACGCGACCGTTCGCGTGCAGGCGCAGAAGTGATGGGCGGCCTGAACGCGATCGTGCCGATGGCGTGCGTGACCGCGGCCGGCATCGCCGCGATGATTGCCGAGGCATTTCGCGATCCGGGCGAGCGGATGCCGATAGGCGGCCTCGGAATTGTCGGCCTGGTCGGCGCTGCGATCGCCACCGTGCTGCTGTGGGGCCACAACACCTCGAGCTTCGGCGTCGTCTCGGCCGATAATTTCGGCCTGTTCGTCACCGGCGTCCTGGTGGTGGTCGGACTGCTGTCGATCGCCATTTCCGGTCCGACCATCGACCGCGAACGCCTGCCCGCCGGCGAGTACTACGCGCTGATGATGTTCGCCCTGGCCGGCATGATACTGATGGCGACCGCGACCGATTTGCTGGTCATGTTTCTGGCGCTCGAGGTGCTGTCGATTTCGGTCTATGTGTTGACCGGGATTCGCCGCGACTCGCCCAAAGCGACCGAGGCGGCGTTCAAGTACTTCCTGCTCGGCGCATTTTCGAGCGCGTTCTTTCTCTACGGCATCGCCCTGGTCTACGGCCTCACCGGCAGCACCCATCTCGATCGCATCGGCAACGTGTTCGCGGCGGAATCGATGACATCGACGCCGATGCAGCTGGCCGCGGTCGGTCTGCTGACGATCGGATTCGCGTTCAAGGTGTCGGCGGTTCCGTTTCACATGTGGGCGCCGGACGCCTACGAAGGCGCACCGCCCGCGATTACCGGATTCATGTCGACCGGCGTCAAGGCGGCGGCGTTCGCGGCCTTCGTTCGGGTGTTTCTTGCGGCCTTTGGTCCATTGCACAGTCAGTGGGTGATGACCCTCTGGGCGATCACCGCCTCGACGATGATCGTGGGGACCGTGGTGGGGGTGGCGCAGACCAACGTCAAGCGCATGCTGGCGTACTCGAGCATCGCCCACGCCGGCTACCTGCTGCTCGCGCTCCTGTCGGCGAACGACGTCGGCAAGGGCGCCGTGCTCTTCTACCTGCTCACGTACGCGATCACCAACCTCGGCGCATTCGGCGTGATCGGGCTGCTCGAGACAGCCGACCGGCCGAACGACGAACTGAGCGACTACGCCGGTCTCTGGAACGAGCATCCGTGGCTGGCCGCGCTGATGACCGTGTTTCTGTTGTCGCTCGGTGGATTTCCGCCGATGGCCGGGTTCATAGCCAAGTGGTACGTGTTCACCGCAGCCGTCAAGGCAGGTTACACCGGCCTGGCCATCCTCGGTGTGCTCACCAGCGTCATCTCCGTCTTCTTCTACCTTCGCATCGTCGTCATGATGTTCATGACCCCGGCCGAGGAGCCGACGCGGGTGCCGGAGGTGCCGAGGCTCGCGGGCGCCGCGCTCGTCGTCTGCGCGATCCTCATCTTCTATCTCGGCGTCCTGCCGGCCGCCGTTCTCGACTGGGCCGCGGCCTCGATTTCGACCATCTTCTAGTTCGATCCGGCAGTTGCGGTGCAGGCAGCACCGCGAGACAATCAGCGCGCATGTGGCGCCTCGGACTCGCGTCGTGCCTGGTGGCCGTCGCCGCGCTTGGCA
>DASXIR010000004.1:0-7594 GCA_036497895.1 Vicinamibacterales bacterium
TCTTTGACGCCTCGTCGACCGACAATTTTCCTCTGCTGGCTCTGGTCAAGACCAACTCGTCCGCCGCTGAGATCCGCATCATCGATGATCTCAGCACCGAGACGCTGCCGGCAACGGAACCCCCGGACTTGCGCGAACGGCTGGTCGCTGCCGGGTATCATTCCATCCTCGGCGTGAGGACCCGGGCGCGCGATCGGACGCTTCTGCTCAGTTTCTGGTCGACGCATCTACGAGCGTTCCAGGGACGCGATGTGCCGGTCGCACGCCGCATTGCGGATCACGTGGCGCTCGCCGTGTCCCACGAGCAACTGGCTGACACGGCTCGACAAGTCGCCGAGGCGAAAGCACACGCCGAACGTCTCGAGGCGCGCGTGCATACGCTCGCTGAAGAACTCGACTTGAAGACGCATGCCCGTGTGGTGGGTCGATCGGCCGAGTGGCTTGACGTGCTCACGAAGGCGACGCAGGTCGCGACGACCGACACGACGGTCATGATCAGTGGCGAATCGGGCACCGGCAAGGAAGTGGTCGCGCGATTTGTTCATCGGGCGTCGGCGAGAAAGACCGGTCCGTTCATTGCGTTGAACTGTGCGGCACTGCCCGAGCAGCTGCTGGAGTCGGAACTGTTCGGTTACGAGCGAGGCGCTTTCACCGGCGCGCAACAGGCCAAGCCCGGTCAGATCGAATTGGCGTCTGGCGGGGTCCTGTTCCTCGACGAAGTCAGCGAGATGAGCCTGTCCGCCCAGGCGAAGTTCTTGCGCGTGTTGCAGGAACGCGAGTTCCAGCGTCTGGGAGGCACCCGGACACTGAAGGCGAATATTCGTGTCGTCGCCGCCACAAACCGCGAGCTGCGGAAAGCGGTCGAACGAGGCGATTTTCGCGAGGACTTGTATTATCGCTTGCAGGTCTTCGATATCCGCATTGCGCCGCTGCGGGAACGTGGTGCCGACATTCTTCCGCTGGCCGAGGCTTTCCTGCAGGAGATCGGCAAGTCGTTCGGGCGCCCGCCCGCGGGTCTGACACGCGACGCACGGGAAGCGCTTCTCGGATACGACTGGCCAGGCAACGTGCGCGAGCTCCGCAACGCCCTGGAACGTGCGGCCATTCTCTGCGAGGGCGGACTCATACACGCGCAGCATCTCGCCCTGCAAACCGCCAGCCGGCCGTCGCATCAGCCGACCACCGATCTGAACACGGTCGAGCGCGAGACCATCGCGAAGGTCCTGCTCGATTGCCGCTGGAACAAGTCGAAGGCCGCCAAACGTCTCGGCTTGTCCCGCACCCAACTCTACGTCCGCATGCGAAAGTACGAGCTCGAGGAACCCGCCGTCGTGTAGAGCTCGCCGTCGAACGCGACGGGTCTGCAGATTCAATCGAAGCACCTCAGACCATTCGTCGCTGACGATATCGCCCGTCAGCGGTTTTCACGAGGAATCCCATCTCGTGCAGTCGACCAAGTACGCACTCGCACGTTGCCGCGTCGATGGCCCAGAACCGCATCCCCTGATCGACGGTAAGCTGAAGCCCCGGGACCTCCTCGAATTCTTCCCGGATGCGTTGCACGAGCTTGGTCGTTGTCAACGTCATCGTGATGCACTCACTCGTTGAAACCGCTATCGTCGAGGCGCCTTCAATCGCGCAGATCGGCGCCGGAGATCAGCACCCTGCCCGCGATGGGGCAGCCAAAGAATACCTACCGATTCAGCCGCAGCGTCGTGGCGCCTGAGGACCTTCCTCGCCTCACCACCAAGAAGGCGATCACCACGATTGCGGCCACGAGAGAAACGGCAATCCACGTTGTCATGACTACGCTCCTTGTATCTTTGGACTCAAACACCCGTCTGTCGAGGCGAACCCGATCGCCTGTCGCGATCAATGGACAGCAGCACGGCGAACAGCAGAAGCGGCGCGAAGGCTATTCCGTACTCCACGGTCCCGCAACGGCCGCCACGCCGCATCTGACGGAAGAGACCGCGGAGCATGTGCCCGAGGAAGGGCACGTGAATGAACCCGGACCACACCAGATACGCCCCGATGAACAGAAAGCCGGCCATCAGCGCCCGAGCACCGTCAATCGGCCTCCCAGCAGCGCTGGTCTGCCAGTGCGGGCCCGTGAGCGGAGCCGTCAGCACGATCGGGACGCCTGTTCGGTGCGGCATGTTCACCTCTGGTAGTCGAACGGCAGGATTGCCTCAGAACTCATTCGCGGATGGACGTCTGGTTCTAATCGGCGCGCCGCAATGCCGGTCACGATGTCGGCAGCAGCGTCGAGTCCAATCGTCGCCGTGTTCAGGCAGGCATCGTAGAGTGACGCCATCATCCAATCGCGTCCGGTGAGGGCCTGGTTGAACACGGCACGCTGCTGATCCGATCGTTGTACGACGCTCGTGGCGTCGGCGATACTCTCCAGGTGATAGGTCTGCCTCACACGACTCACGCGGACCGACTCCGGGGCGTGCACGAAGATCGAGATCAGGCCCGGATGGTCCCGCAGCACATGCGCCGCCGCTCGTCCCACGATGATCGCGTTCTCGCGGCCGGCGATCTCGCGGATGATCCGCTGCTCCTGCGCAAACAAGTCGGCCTGGTCAACCACTGGAAGGGCAGGCGGGATGTATGGCCCTAGCGGGCCGCCGTTAGCGAACATGTGTGCGACGCGTTCCCAGAACCCCTCGACCTGCTCCTCGAGCGGCTCAACCGCCGCGTCGTCAACACCAAGCGCGAGCGCGGCTCCGTGCAGAATGTCGCGGTCCGCATAGTGGAGCCCAAGCCGGCGCGCGACGGTTTGACCGAGCAATGCCCCGCCGCTTCCCAATTGCCGGGAGATCGCCAGTACGGTCCGTCCGCGCGAATCATCTGAAGCGTCGTCTACGCGATGGTCTATTCCGCGCACAGTGAACCTCCGTTCGACCTTCTCAATGCACCGCGATCGGCCCGGCCTGACGCGCCGGACGCTTCATGAACAACACGAGCGGCACGACGGCGAGTGTCACGATGCCGAGGAGTTGGAAAATCGCGATAAAGGACAGCATCGCCGCCTGGCGCTGGATCACGCCGAACACCGCCGCCTCGGCGCGATGGCTCGCGGTGACGACATCCGCGCCGGCCGCGACAAATGCCGTCTGCATGCGCACCAACATCGCTTGCGACGGGCGGTCGTAGATGGAGACGTGCCTGCCGACAATCGCCGTCAGCGACTGTTCGCGCCGTACCAAGAGCGTGCCCGTCAGGGCGATGCCGATGCTGCCGCCGATATTTCGCATCAGGTTGAAGAGGCTGGTCGCGTTGCCCATGCGCTCGGGGCCAATCGCCGCCATCGTGATCGTCGTCAGTGGGACGAACAGCAGCGGGCTGCCGACGCCCTGCAGCATCTGCGGCCAGAACACATCCCAGTAGCCGGCCTGCAGATCGATGTGTCCCAGCCAGAGCATCGATGCGCCGATGGTGATGAAGCCGGCGGCGAGGAGTTTTCGCGCATCGAAGTGCCCGACCACCAGGCCCACCAGCGGGAACCCGATCATCGATCCGAGGCCGCGGGGCATCATCGCCATCCCAGCCTGCAGCGGCGGATAACCGAAGACGTTTTGCAGCAGATTGGGCAAGAGGACACTGCTGGCGTAGAGCACGAAACCGAAGATGGTGATCATCATGACGCCGACGGCGTAGCTGCGTTCCTTGAAGACGCGCAGATCCACCACGGGGTGCTCGGTTGTGAGCTCTCGGACGACGAGGCCGATCAACGCCGCCGCACTGGCAATGGCCACGGCGGTAATGAGATGCGATGCGAACCAGTCCGCCTCCTGTCCTTTGTCCAGGACGAATTGCAGCGCCCCGATCCCGACGGCGAGCATTCCGATTCCCCAGTAGTCGATGCGACTGGACGCACGCTTGATGTAGGCAGGATCGAAGATGAACGCCCGTGTCATGACGATCGACGCGATGCCGATCGGCAGGTTGATATAAAAGACCCAGCGCCAGCTGTAGCTGTCGGTGAGCCAGCCGCCGAGCACCGGACCGAGAATCGGCGCCACGACGATGCCGAGTCCCCAGAACGCCATCGCCTTCCCGCGCTGCGCGGGAGGAAACGCTTCGAGGAGTACGGCCTGCGACAGCGGCTGCAATCCGCCGCCGCTCGCACCTTGCACCAGCCGGAACACGATTAACAACGGCAGGGTCGGCGCGATACCGCACAGCAGCGACGAGATCGTGAAGCCGCCGATTGACCAGGTCAGGAGACGTTTCCGTCCGAACACGCCGGCCAGCCATCCGGTCATCGGCAGGACAATCGCGTTGGCGACCAGGTACGACGTCAGTGCCCACGTCGCTTCGTCGAACGTGGCCGACAGACTGCCGGCGATGTGGGGCAGCGACACGTTCACGACGGTGGTGTCGAGCACCTCCATGAACGTCGCCCCCATCACGGCGACCGCGATCAGCCAGGGGTTGATGACGCGCGGCGTTGGTTCGGTCATGGCTACCTGGTGTAAACGGTCGGCGCCACCGAGAGGCCTGGACGCAGCAGGTGATCGGCGTTCTGACCGGCGTCGAGCAGGAGCTTTACCGGGACGCGCTGGACGACCTTCACGAAATTGCCCGTCGCGTTTTCCGGCGGCAGCAGGCTGAACTTCGCGCCCGTCGCGGCCGCCACGCTTCCCACGTGCCCTTTGAAGGTCTTGCCGCCGTACGCATCGACCGTGATCGCGACCGCCTGGCCGGGTCGCATCGCGGTCAACTGTGTTTCCTTGAAGTTGGCGATGACCCAGACGTCGTCCAGCGGGACCACGGCCATCAGCGGCTGTCCGGGCTGGACGATCTGGCCCACTTCCACCGATTTGCGGCTGACGATGCCGCTGGTAGGTGCCTTCACCGTGGTGTACTGGAGATTGAGCACGGATTGCGCAAGCACGGCCCGCCCCTGAGCGACCCGCGCGTCGGCCGCACTTGCGCGAGCGCGCATCGCCGTGACCTGCTCCGGCCCCGTACGGGCCGACAGCACGCCGGCACGCGCTTGATCGGCGGCCGCGCGCGCCTGCGCCAGCCGGCTCTCGGCGATCGCAATGCCGTGTTCGGCTTCCGCGACCTGCGACCGCATCGACTCGGCGGCGGCACGGGCCGCATCAGCCGTCGACGAGGTGGTATCGTATTGCTGGTGTGACACTTCGTCCTTCGCCAGCAGATCGCGGAGTCGCTCGAGATCGCGCGCCGCTCTCGTGGCATTGGCGTCCGCTTGCCGTTGATTGGCCTGGGCGGTCGCGAGACGCGACGTGGCGGCCTGCACTTCGCGCTCGGCGCCATTGATGCCGTTCAACGCGTGGTCCATCGATCCCTCCGCCGTCGACAGGCTGCTCGCGGTCGTGGTCGACGTAATCGGCACGTTCGTCGTTGCGGCAACCGCCGCGGCCTCGGCGTCGGCGAGCTCCGCCCGCGCCTTGTCGATCGCCACTTGGAAGTCCCGCGGATCGAGTTCCGCGAGCACCGCGCCGGCCTCCACTGGCTGGTCGTCCTCCACCGCGACGCGGACGACGGTGCCGCCGACACGAGCGGCGATCGGGTTCACGTGCCCGTCCACCTGCGCATCGTCGGTTGACTCCTGGCCGGCTGTGGCCCAGAGCCACGCGGACATGGCGAGAATGCTGATGACGACGCCGACAATGACGACGGGCGTGCGGCGCCAGCGCGTTGTGGCTGGTGATTGAGCCTGATCTTCCACTAGCGTGATCCTCCAAGAAACTGCCGGATGGCTTCTTCGCTGACGCCCAGGGTGCGCGCGAGGGTCGCCTTCGACGTGTTGAACGCATACAAGGCCGTGATGTATTGCTCGCTCGCGAGCGCGACCGCCTCCTGGGCCTGCACGACTTCGAGGTTGTCCGCGACGCCGGCGGCGAAGCGGTCGCGCGCCTGGACGAGCTGACTGGTGGCGAGCGCTCGACCGCTTGTGGCGACCGCCACCTGTTCGGTGCTGGCCTGGAGATCGAGGAAGACGGTCCGCACTTCGTAGTAGATGCCTGCCTTCAGATCCTCCACCTCGGCGCGGCGCGATCGGATCGCGGCATCGGCCTCGAGCAGACGACCGTGCGTGCGTCCGCCCTGGAATATCGGAACAGTCACGGCGCCCGTGACGCTGAAGGTGGCGCTCGCATCGGCGGCCGTGAGGCCGAGCGCTCCGTAGTTCGCGTCGAGATGCACGGATGGCAACGCCTCGCCAAGCGCGGCCTGTCGGCCGGCTTCGGCTGCGCGCATCCGTTCGACGGCGGCTTGATAGTCGGCGCGTGTGCCCAGGGCGCGCGCCAACGCCTGCTCCAGCGTGATCTCCGGCATCGGCACGTAGGGCAGCTCGTCGCTGAGCGCGAACAGCTGGCCGATTGGCAACCCGATCGCGCGTGCGAGCCGCAGCTTGGCCTTATCGAGGTCATTCACCGCCGCGGTCGTTCGCTGCCGCTCGGTACTGAGTTGCACCTCGGCGCGCGTGACATCGATGCCCGCAACGAGCCCGTTCCGGCGGAGATCCACCGCTTGCGTGTAGAGCGCCTGTGCCGTGTCCAGTTGGGCCCGGGTCGCGTCGGCGCGCGCCGATGTAGCGAGGACCTGCAAGTAGCCCTGCGCGGCGGCCAGCACGACGAGGTCGCGCGTGTCCTTGTACCCGAACTCTGCAGCCGCCACGTTGTGCGACTCCGCCCGGGCGTCATTGATCGCCTTCAGATCGAACACCGACTGCGTGACGAAGACACGCGCGTCGAACGTGTTGAACGGCCCGACGAGGCTCGGGATGCCGGGCAGCGTGAGGCCGTAGGCGGCCAGACTGATCGTCTGCCGCGCCTCGCCCACCCGTCCATCGACATTCGGGAGCAGCTCGCTCAGTGCGCGCCAGCGCGCCCCACGCGTGGCCTCTACGGCGTGCTCGGACATGAGCACGCCAAGGTTGTGCTCGAGCGCTCGCTGGATCGCATCGGTCAATGACAAGCCCAAGGTTTCCGTCGTGGCGGTACCGGACGGCACACCGCCCAGGAACCGAGTTTGGCCGGGCACTTGCGCGCGCGCGCTGAGCGTCGTCGTCAGAGTGAGGATAGTGAGCGTGAGAAGAGTGCGGGAACTCGTAACCGAGATGGTCATCGAGGGATTGGAGGGGCAACGGGCGTGCCGCCCGCTGACTTCGCGAGAACACTAGCAATAGGCAGGGGCCGCCGGTTTCGGCCGGGTGATTGGCTTGCGCATCCCTGAACAGAGTGCGGACCGGTCAACAGACAGGACGTTATCGATGAGGTCGGCCGCACGCTACGTGCGGCAGCGTCATCATCAGCGGATCCGTGATGGTTGAAGCAGGCACCCCGCGTCTAAAAGCGACTTCGATTGGTTGAGACTGGAGGCGTCGGCCGACTGCGGACGTCCCGCGCCACGCAAGCGCGCGGCGCTGTCACTCGAGAGTGTCCTATCGCGCGGCCGGGTAGAGCAGTCTGACCTTGGCGATGTCACCGTCCGACATGCCTGACACTCGCGCGATGTCGTCTCTGGATTTCAGCTGACGGCGATAGCGGCTGAAATACTCGACGAAATCGCCGCCGTACTGGAACGAGTACATGATGTCGCGAAAGTCCGC
>DASXIR010000005.1:0-13100 GCA_036497895.1 Vicinamibacterales bacterium
CCAGCCGAACTCCTTGAAGCGCGCGAGCAGCCACTCCGCGTTGTCCTTGTCGTACGGCGAGCCGACATGGTGAGGCCGGGCGCTCATGCGCTCCATCGACGCCCGGATGTTCGCGGCCTGCGGTAACTCCCGGAACCGGGCATCCCAACTCGCCGTCGGCTGCGCGCGCGGCGTCGCGACCAGCATTGAGAGGATTCCGATCACGAGCAGAACAGCGGGGCGTCGATTCATGGGCAGCTCCTGTGCCGCCGATTCTAGTTGAGCGACGCGGGGAATCCTAAAGGGGCCGCCAGTCTTGCTGACAGGATTGGGTAACACGTCGGGCTACCGGAACTGCATAGCACTGTCTTGGTTCCATCTCTTATACTTCAATGATTCTGTTCGTCCTGCCAGGGAGGTTACGGTGCGCCTGTGGTATCTGACGTTTGTGGGACTATTCCTCGCGGCCGTCGCGCCAGCCGTCGCGCAGGCGCCTCAAGGTGCCGGAGCGCCAGAGACGTTCAGCGCGAACGCCCGCGCCGAAAATGCTGCCGGTGTCGCGGTCTCGGCGCCGATTGTGATCCACGTCAATCGGTATACACCCGAGTTCGATCGCAACGCTGTCCTGGAAGGGCTGCGCGTCGGCGGGTATCCCGGGTTCATCCCGGCGCTCAGAAAAGCGCCCGATGTCGGTAGCGTCGAGATCGGCAAGCGCAAGTTTACGATTCGCTTCGCACGGGACACCACATCCGACGCCGGCCGCACGATCGTTTTCGTGACCGACAAGCCGATCGCATTCCTCAAAGCAGTCGACGACAGCAAGTCGCGCGCCGGTTACCTGGTGGGGCTGATCAGGTTGACGGTCGACGCGCACGGTAATGGCGGCGGAGAGATGGCCGCGGCGGCGCGGGTCAAGGCGGGTGGCGAGACCGGCGTGCAGGTCGACGATTTTGCCGGGGACTCTCCGGTGCTGCTGTCGGCGGTTACGCGGAAGTAGCGACTGCCACACTGGAAAATCCACGTCAGACTCCAAACATCGAGGACAAGACATGACGTTACGACAATCGCTCACCTTCGCGCTGCTGACAACGCTTCTCATGACGGCGTGTGGCCCCGAGAAGAGGCAGGCCAAGGGAGGCACGCCAGAGACAGGCGCAGGAACCGCCAACCAGGCTCGAAAATATCTCGAAGGGCGCTGGTCGCTCGAGTCGTTCGAGTTCTACCCGCCTGGCAAGCCCCCCGTCATGCTCAAGGGGCAGGGCACCCTCAGCTATGACGATTTCAGCAACCTCACCATGGAGATCCGGACCGACGTCGCGACGTCCGACACCTTACGTGCTGCCGGCATCGACGTGCAGAACGGGACAATCTCGACCAGCGGCCGAACCGCTGTCGACATGCAGAACCACACGCTCACGTACATGCTCCAGGGCCAGCCGGCGTCAGGTACCGGCCCGCTCGCAACCAGCCGGCCGCGATATTGGCAGGTGGACGGCAACCTGTTGACGTTGACGACGAAAGACGACGCCGGGAAGCCGACGTCGGTGGGGAAGTGGCGGAAGACTTCGTAGCGATTGAGTCATTCAGACTGCCAGGCGGCACAAAGCAAGAGGTGACGCGCGTCGCACCGGAGATTGTGTTCGATCAGGGCCTCGGTGATCTGTTCGACATCCCTGTCGCAGGCAACGTTGCGCGACGCCTGAGACGCCCGGCCTCTCGATGGTGCGCTAGCTTCGCAATCTGTCCGGCAACGACTGCACGAATTCTTGAACGGCCGCGATCTGGCTGTTCTCGGAAATGAACTCGAAGGCGGACGGGCTGACGGCGCGCGTCGCGACATTTCGAGAGGCGGCGATCGCCGCGTGCATCACCGGGCATTCGTCGACGAGCCCGAGCAGCGCGGCCCAGGCCGGCATGTCGAGGATCGCGATCACGTCGAATGCGTCTCTCGCAAGCCATGGCATCCCGGTCTCCAGGTGCTTCTTCAGCTGCCGTCGAAGCGCGTCCAGCTCGATCTTGATCTCGCGGTCCTCACAACGTAGTTGCCCGAGAACCGAGATCAGGCGCTGTGCCGTGAAGATGCAGACCGTATCGTGGAGCACCGCCCAACCAACTTGAAACACGGTCACGAGATCGTGATCGACGAGAAAGCCGTCCGGCAGTCCAGCGGCTGGTGCCTCGCGCCAGTGCAACGGCCAGCGCTCCAGTCCGAGGTTGCAGGCCGCGACGACCGCGTCCGATGCCTCTTGCGCGGTGAATGACCGGGCCTGAATCGAGCATCCCGTCATGATCGCGTTCGCCAGGTAGGCCATTTCCTGATGTCTGGTGACCCAGGCGAGCGGATCGCGCTCGCCGGCGATCTGCATATGTTTCTGCATGCGCCCAAGCCGCGTTGCTCCAACCGGGGCGTCGCCGAGCAGCGAGCGTGGCGGCTCCGGCAGCACCCCAGCCTCTTGAAGCATCCCGACAATGGCGGCGACGGCGTCCGGCGAGTGTGCAGGGTCGGGCGCGGATTCCGCATCTGACTCGGGCGCTGCCCGCAGGCGTGCCGACCTGGGCTGCGGATCGGCCACAGGCGGTGATGCGACGGTGTGAAAATACGAGCGCGCCAACGGGTTGATTGCGGGCGCCTGCGCTCCCAGAAGATCGAGACGTCGCGACATCTGCAGAAATGCCCGCGCCTCCGCCGGCGCCACATAACCCTGCGCATCCCGGCGACGCTCGCGACCCAGCGCGACGTCGAACATCACCTGCGCATCGTCGCCGAGCAGGTCATCCAGCCCGTCCAGCTCGTATCCGGAGTTTGAGAGGCGACGGCATTCCCGCATCACGCGGTGGAAAAACAGTTGATGCTCTGCGTCCAGCGCAATGAGTGTCGCGACGATGGCGTCCCACGAGTCGGCGCGACGTGCCACGAGCCGGTAGCCGCCGACTTCGATTTCGACGCCGTCGTGCGCCTCAGGCGCCTCCCACTCATCACCATCCGGCGACACCGATGGTGACAGGGCGGCCGGATCGAAGACACGCACGTACCGAGAGATCCCTGCGATCACCAGGTCGGTATCCATCCCGGCCAGCTTCCGGGCCGCGACATCGGCACCGCACTCGAGCAGGACGCCGAGCCACACGCCGAAGCGATCGGCGTCGAACCGTTCCTCCTGTCCCGGCTGGCTGGCGCTCCACAGGTCGAGGTCGAAGACGCGGGCCAACTGGTTCGGGGTCGCGAGCGCCACGAGCTCGCTGCAGTCCTCGAGGCCACAGTTCTGGATGACGCGGTGAAGCACTTCCGGCTGCAGCCGGGGGACCAGCTGTGCAATCGCCGGTGTGTCCAGCATTCGCTCGAGCAGCGGGCGTGAGTCCCGGGCGGCCGGTGCTGCGGGAACGACTTGAGACGAGGGAACGGTCGCGCGACGCCGACTGCGGCGATCGGTCGATTTCGCCATGGACCGGTGATGATACCGGCGCGGAACGGCAAGAAACAGTCTTGAACGGCAACGGCGCGAGAGGGACAATAGTACTGGGAGTTACGAGCCCGTCACCTCTCCGCGCAGCCGTAACGCTCAGCGTTCGTCATACGCATCGATGAAGCGCGTGATCGATTCGATGTAGAGCGGCGGCGCTCCAGTGCTGGCGATCGCCGTGAGATGCGTTTTCTCGGCGAGGATGACGCTTTCGAAGACGTGAGCCTCCCTCCACAACCGTTGCGTCTTCGCATACGGACTGTCGAACGATCCGTTCACAGCCAGAATCGGCACAGTCAGTTTCGTCACATCGATCTGCAGGCGCGTTGCCGACACCGGCTCGGAGCCCGCCGGACGCGACTGCGCGACCCGCTCGCGGAAGCGCGCCATCGCGGCAGCGGCCTCACCCTGCGCTTTCGGCAGCGCCGCGTCCATGGCTTCGGCCTGCGCCCGCAGCTTCGGATCGGTTTCCTGAATCCCTGAGCCGCCGAGGCCGGCGGTGATGAACCGTTGCGGCACCATCGCCAGCAACTGCGCGGTCATGGCGCCACCCATCGAGTAACCGTGAATGTGGGCCTTGTCGATGTGCAGGTGGTCCATCAGCTCGACGACGTCCTGGGCGCGGCCCGCGCCACCGGGCTGCGGCTTGTCGCTTTTGCCGTGGTTGCGATTGTCCAGGGCGACGATGCGGTGACGCTTCGCCAGTGCCGGCGCAATGCCCGTCCGGAACCACATGCGCTCGGCATTGTCCGAGTAGCCATGGATCAGCACCACCCACGAGCCCGTCGTTCCAGTCGTCAAGTAGTGGATCTTCACGCCGTCGCTGGTGGTGAAGAAATCTTCGTGAGCGGCCTCCTGCGCCGGCGCCGAACCTGACAGGAGCATGACAAACGCCGCCATCACTATGAGTCGCCGTTTCAATGTCATGTCGGACCTCCGTGTTTGCTAATCGTCGATCTGTCAAACCACGCAGTCGTCGCGCACCGACGGCATTCTAGCCCCAGCTGAGTTGGTATCGTGACGAACATTTGGTGCAACAGCGTCTGATTTACATTGACCGCTCGTGCTGCCCTGACTAGACTCCGCGGCGCGTCGCGCCCACGCCGCGGATGCCCGACGCCAGCTGATCCGGGAGCCCAACCCGATGGCGCGCACCGTGATTCAACCCAGCGCCGATTCCGCATCGCCCGCCCCCGGCGATCGATATCACTCCGCGACAACGTCAGCACACTATGACTGGAGGAGCGAATGCGACTCGTGAAGCACTTCGTCGTGGCCCTCACATTCTTCGCGGCGATGGCGGCCGCGTTGGCGCTCACCGACCGGGCGCACCCTGTCGCCGCTGCTACAGCGTGTACGGATCTTGTCGGCCTGGATTTGCAGGATGGCACTGTGTTGTCGGCGACCGACATCACTGCGCCGTTCCTGACCGCCGCCAGCAGCGGCACCGCGATGATCACGGTGTCGGCCCCATTTCCGTTCTGCCTCGTGAAAGCGCAGCTGACGCCGACTGCTGATTCGAACATCAACATGGAGATCTGGCTGCCCGCCAAGGCGAATTGGAACGGCAAGTTCCTGGGGGTCGGCAACGGGGCCCTCACCGGCGCCATCTGGCACACCTCGATGGTTCGGCCGCTGCGGGATGGATACGCCGTCGCGAATTCGGATCTCGGCCATCAGGTGTCAACCGCGAACTGGGCGCTCGGACATCCCGAGAAGGTGATCGATTACGCCTATCGCGGCGACCACGTCACCGCGCTGGCCGGCAAGGTGATCGTTCAGGCGCTCTATGGCCATCGTCCGAAGTCGTCGTACTTCCACGGTTGCTCGAACGGGGGGCACCAGGCGCTGATGGAGGCAGAGCGCTTTCCCGACGACTACGATGCGATCATCGCCGGCGCGCCGTGGAACCAGTGGACGCATCAGAACGTGGAATTCATCTGGCGGGCACTGCGCCTGGAAAATTTCAACACCGCGAAGCTGCCGGTCATCACGAGCGCGGTGGTGGCGAAGTGCGGAACGCGGGACGGTGGCGTCAGCACTGATCCCTATCTGAACGACCCGAGAGACTGTCAGTTCAATCCCAAGACCATGCTCTGTCCGGGAGCCGATGGCCCGACTTGCCTGACCGCGACCGAGGTGGACGCGGTGCAGAAGCTCTACGACGGACCGAGCAACCCCGACACCGGGCAGAATCTGTTTCCGGGATTCGAGCGCGGCAGTGAATTCGGCTGGGTGGCATTCGGCGCGTTCGTGAACAACCTGTTTCAGAACATGGTGTTCGAGAACGACCCGACCTGGGATTTCCACACCTTCAACTTCACGACCGACGTCCAGTTCTTCGACGACAAGCTCGCCGGCATCATCAACTCGAACCATCCCGACCTCAGCGCGTTCAGGGCGCGGGGCGGCAAGCTGATCATGTGGCAGGGATGGACCGACACCACACTCGAGCCCCACAACAGCGTGAACTACTACAACAGTGTGATCGCGGTGACAGGTGGCGGGCTCGATCTGAACGACCACTCGCACGATCACGACGGCTCGGACCACGGCCGTCGCAAGGGCCGTGACGACGATCACATCCGGCCGCGCGAAGCGCTCGAGGACACGCAGGACTTCTTCCGCTTCTTCATGGCGCCGGGCGTGAATCACTGCGGCGGCGGCAACGGTCCCAACTCGAGCTTCGCGTACACGGTGGCGAACACTCCGGGCCCGGACGATCCGGATCACGATATCCTTCAGGCGCTCGATCGGTGGGCGCAGAACGGCATTCCACCACGCACCTTCATCGCGTCCCACTTCACCAACGGTGTCGCCGACTCGACCCTGCCCATCTGCGCGTATCCGAAAGTTGCGCGCTACAAGGGGAAGGGCGATCCGACCGTGCCCGGCAGCTTCGTGTGCGTGGACGATTGGGACGATTTCGAGCGCGACTTCGCGCACGAGCTGCACAATATCCGGTCGGACATCAGGCGGGGCACGCTGGTCAACTTACCGCAGCACTGAGGAGCGGCGCGGTCACTCTACGGAGCGCGCATCGAAAGGTGCGCGCTCCGGGTCCGGCTGAAGCCGGACACTACTTAACCCGAAGTACGTCAATCCCGAACCGCTTTGATCAGCGCTTCCATGTGCGTCAGGTATTTTTCGAGGGCTTTCCGCCCGGCGACGGTCAGCCGATACTCGGTGCGCGGCACGCGGCCGTCAAATCCCTTGCGGCAGATCAGGTAGCCAGCGTCCTCGAGCTTGCGTGCGTGGACGCTCAGGTTGCCGTCAGTGATATGAAGCAACACCTTCAGATCGCCGAACGACAGACGTTCGTTCACCGCCAGCGCGCTGACGATCGCCAGGCGAACGCGCTCGTGGATGACGCGATCGAGCTGCGCCGCGGTCGGGGGTGCGGCTCGAGCGACTTTTGTTGGTGTCCTGGCACTGGCAACACTTGCCTGTCTACCCACCAAATCTCCTTGCGATGACCAGGCCGAAGCCGATGTGCACGCCGCCGAAGCCTGCGGCCATCAGCCATGGCCCCCAGCCTGCCGGGCCGAGAGACGCGGCGGATCCGAGCGCCATGAACACGAGCCCCATCACCGCGACGACCGGCACCGAGAACGATCCACCGGTCGTGAGCGCGACGCCGTAGAGAAGCAGCCAGCAGCCTGGCAACGACTCGATTCGACCGATGCGCGCGAATACGGCCGTGAGCACCGCACCGGCGGCCATCGGCGGAAGATACGCGAGCAAAAACCGGCGCGCCGGCGCCGTCGAGAGCGACGTACCGTTGACGTGGGCCTTGCGCCTCATCGCGGCCACACCGATCGCGATGGCGAGCACTGCTTCGCCGAGCCAGACCGTCAGCCAGCGAGTGCCGTCCGGTGTGCCGGCGATCGGCGTCGCAGCGAGCGCGGTCACACCGATGACGACGCCGCCCCAACCCGGCACCGCGGTGAAGGTGGTGGCGCGTTCCATCGTGGAGCGGATGAACTGCAATTCTCCGATTGCCTGCGCGTGCAGCGAGCGGGGAGTAGCTCGATCACGCGCCGGCAAGAACGTCCCCTGATGGGTGCGGTGACGAGGCCGGCTCCGTTTGCGACACTTTCGACAGCACCGCCTCGAGTACCGGCGTCATGCAGTCGAGGTGTCGGGCTTTGATCATGAAGTTCCAGAGCGGCTCGAATTTCTTCCAGCCTGACGCGTAGAAGAAATGCTTGGCCTGATGCTTGAGCGTGCCGTGCGAGAGCGATGCCCGCGTGATGGATGACCACCGATAGAACTCGCGGTAGGCCCAATCATAGCCTTCCTTCAGCTGTCGCGGCGTCAGCCGTGCGGGCCGGTAGACGACGTGGCGGGTGTCGTAGAGGTCCCAGTTGCGGGTCTCGATGCGCCCTTGCTCCTGCATCTTCGCGAACAGGCGGGTGGACGGATACGGCGTCTGAATATGGAAGGTCGCGGTCGTGATGCCGTGGGCGATCGCCCAGTCCACTGTGCGCGCGAACACATCGTCACGGTCGTCGTCCATGCCGAAGACGAAGCTGCCGTTGATCATGATTCCGAGCTGATGCAGCCGATCGGTGACCGCGTTGTAGTCGCGACCGAGGTTCTGGCGCTTGTTGCTGCTGACCAGATTGCCGGGAGTCAGCGTCTCGAATCCCACGAACAGGCTTCGCAGTCCCGCCTCCGCGGCCCGTTCGATGAGATCGCCGCGCAGGATCGAATCGACCGTCGCCGCGCCTTGAAACAGCCGGTTGGCGCCGCGCATGCCCTCGAACAGCGCCCGTGCGAAGTGCGGATCGCCGAGAAGGTGATCGTCGAGGAAATACAGATGCCGCCCCGGCAGGCGCGAGATCTCGTCGAGGGCCGCGTCCACCCGCTGGGTGTAGAACGAACGGCCGCCGGAGAAGAACGCGTCCTTGTAGCAGAAGTCGCAATGTTGCGGGCAACCGCGCGTCACCACGATCGAGTTCGGCACCAGGTAGCGGCGCCGATCGATCAGGTCGCGGCGCACCGGCGGCAGATGATCCAGCGTCCGTCCCGAAGCCGATCGATAGATCGACCCGGGGTGGCCGGCGCGAAAGTCGGCGAGGAACTGCGGAAATGTCTGTTCGGCCGGACCGAGAAACAGCGCGTCGGCGTGCGCCGCCGCTTCATCCGGCAGCGAGGTGACGTGGAGCCCTCCGATCGCGACGAACACGCCTCGGGCGCGGTAGTGGTCGGCGATACGATAGGCGCGATATGCGTTGGTGATGTAGGCCTGGATCAGTACCAGATCCGGCTGGTCGCCGGTATCCAGCCGCTGCACGTGCTCGTCAACCAGCACCGCCTCATCGTCGGGATCGAGAAACGCCGCCAGCGTCGCCAGGCCAAGCGGCGGAAACAGCGAGTACTTGATCGGCCGCCAGTAGGGGCTGGTCGCCTCGGTCAGCGACGGGAGAATCAGTTTGACTCTGATGCGTCGCATACTTTGCCGTGTAAAGTATAACGGTCTGATGATGGCGTCAATGCCGAATCGCAAGCGCCTGTTCGACCTTGCCGGGGGCGCCGCCGGACTGCTGGTGTTTGCGCCGATTCTGGTGGTGGTCGCGGGCGCCATCCTGCTGGAGGACGGTACGCCGATCCTGTTCCGTCAGGATCGGCTCGGGCGATCGCGCATGCGCTTCACGATTTTCAAGTTTCGCTCGATGCGGGACGGACGCATCACGCGAGTGGGTCGGATTCTGCGCGCCACCGGACTCGACGAGCTGCCCCAGTTCGTCAATATCCTGCGTGGCGAGATGAGTGCGGTCGGACCTCGGCCCCTCACTGAATCCGATGTCACCCGGCTCGGTTGGGCGACCCGGCCTTACGACTTCCGCTGGCGGCTGTCCCCGGGTCTGACCGGACTCGCGCAGGTCATCGGGTCGCAAGCAGGTCGTCGCTCTCTCGCGCTCGACCGCCGCTACGTGAGGAGACCGAGCCTGTGGCTTGACCTTCAACTGGTGCTCATTTCGTTTGTCGTCAACCTGCTGGGCAAGCAGCGCGTTCGCCTGCTGCTGGAGCGCCGGCGCCGGACGACACGTGGCCGGTGGAGAGGAGCGACCATTCGCGACTGGCCGGCATGACCCTAGATTCAGCGACCGACTTCATGGATGATCTGAAAGGGTCAGTCTGATTTCGATCTCTCGGACGTTCGGAGGTTTCATGGTTGGTCGGTTGCGCATCGCTGTACGAACGGGAACGGTTGACGGTATCAAGTTGCAGTACCTGCTTGCGGGCCACGGCCCGGCGATCGTGCTCCTGCACGGCTACGCCGAAACATCGCTGATGTGGCGGCCCCTGATGACGAAGTTGGCGGACCGCTACACGGTCATCGCTCCGGATCTGCCGGGCATCGGGGGCTCGGGCATCCCTGCCGACGGCCTGGACATGACGCGCGCCGGCACTCGGCTTCACGGCCTCGTGAAAGGTCTCGGGATAAAGAAAGCTGTCGTGATCGGCCACGATATCGGTTTGATGGTCGCCTACGCGTACGCAGCGCAGTTCCCCTCGGAGACCGAGAAGCTCGTGCTGATGGACGCATTCCTGCCGGGCGTCGCTGGATGGGAAGCTATCTACAACAACCCCGCGATCTGGCATTTCCGGTTCAACGGGCCGACGCCTGAGGCGCTGGTCAAGGGACGCGAACGCATCTACTTCGAGCATTTCTGGAACGACTTTGCCGCCGACAAAACGAAATCGATTCCCGAAGCTGCTCGCCGGGCCTATACCATCGCGTACGCTCGTCCAGGCCGCATGCGGGCTGCCTGGGAGTACTTCGTCTCATTCCCCAGGGCGGCGAAGGACTTTTCAAAATTCGCTCGAACCAGGCTGACGATGCCGGTGCTCGCGATTGGTGGCGGGAAGGCGAACGGTGAGGTCCTCGCCAGGCAGGTGAAGCTGGTGGCGACCAAAGCGGCCACCATCGTCCTGCCGAATACCGGCCACTGGGTCATGGAGGAACGACCAGCAGAAACGATGGCGGCGCTGACCCGTTTCCTCACATCCCGCTAGGCTCGTCCCAGGCCAGGCGCATTCCGTGCGGCCGCGGTCAGGAATCGATCCTTGTACTGTTCGCGGAGCTCGGACTTCAACAGCTTCCCGGTCGAGGTGTGCGGCAGTTGGGCGACGAACACGAAATCGTCCGGCAGTTGCCACCTGGCAAATGTCAACGACAGGAACGCGCGCAAGTCGTCGACAGACGCCGAGGCGCCGTCACGGAGCACAACGATCGCCAGCGGCCGTTCCTGCCATTTGGGATCCGCGACCGCGATCACCGCAGCCTCTGCGATCGCCGGATGCGCGACCAGCGCGTTTTCAACGTCAACTGAGCTGATCCATTCGCCGCCTGATTTGATCAGGTCCTTGATGCGGTCGGTAATCTTCATGCAGCCTTCGGCATCGATCGTTGCCACGTCACCAGTGCGGTACCAACCATCGGCTGACCACCGGGCGGCTTCCTCGGGCTGTTTGTAGAAACTGGTCGCAACCCACGGTCCGCGCACCTCCAACTCGCCCTGCGTCACTCCGTCCCACGGCACTTCGCCGTCATCGCCAACGGCCCGGATCTCCATGAACGGCGCAGGCGAACCCTGCTTCGCACGGTGGCCGTATTTCTCTTCGTCGGACCACGACGCCATGTGGGGTTTCAGCGTGCAGATCGTCGCGATGGGGGCGGTTTCAGTCATGCCCCACGGCTGAATGACACGCGCGCCGAACTTGTCGAAACGGCGAAACAGCGTTTCGGGCGCCGCTGAGCCCGCCACGATGACGCGCAGGCCCGGTTCGAGAGACCAACGACCGGGGTTCTTCTCGAGCTCGTCGAGCACGCCGAGCCAAATTGTCGGAACGCCGCCAGTCAGGGTGACGCGATAGGTGGACAGTAGATCGAGCAGGCGCTCGGGCTGCAGGTTCGGTCCGGGAAGGATCAGGCGGCTGCCATTCATCACCGACGCGAACGGGATGCCCCACGCGTTGGCGTGGAACATCGACATCGCCGGGAGCACCGTGTCGTGGCGTCCAATCGAGAAATTGTCCGGGAGTGATATCGCCAGCGAGTGCAGAGCGATGGTGCGATGACTGTAAACAACCCCTTTCGGCTTTCCGGTGGTCCCTGACGTGTAGCACATCGCCGCCGCGTCGGTTTCGTCGACGTCGGCGTACGAAGGCTGATCGCCGCAGGCCTCCAGGAACTGCTCGTAATCATCGAGGTCTGACGCCGCGGTGGTGCCGCCAAACCGGTTCACGATGATCCGCTCGATCTTCACCCGGTCCCGAATCTTCTCGAACAGTGGCAGCAGCACATCGTCCACGATCAGAAACCGATCCTCGGCGTGATTGACGATGTAGGTCAGTTCGTCGGGGTGGAGACGGAGATTCAAGGTATGCAGCACACCGCCGATGGCCGGGATTGCAAGGTAGGCCTCGAGGTGCATGTAGTGATTCCACATCAGCGTGGCCACGCGATCGCCCGGCTGCACACCCGCCTTCTGAAGCGCCGCCGCGAGCGCACGCGCGCGCTGGTAGAGGTCGCCGTAGGAGTAGCGATGTGCCGAGTTGTCCGGCCGATGTGAGATGACCTCGGTGCGTGGAAACAGTTTGCCGGCGCGTTCGAGCAGTGAAGCCAGCGTCAGTTGCGAGTGCATGCCTTCTCCTTCGCCAAGTGCCGCCAGATGCCGGGCGTGCCGACTGCCTCAATCGGTCAGCAGGTATGCGTGAATGGTGGCCGCATGCTACCGGATCCCGGTCGCGAATTCGCTGATTTCCGCGCGCCAGACCGGACACCTGGTTCTGGCAGAAAGGGCTTCGGGGCAAACCAGTTGTACATTTGGTGATCACGATATGGAGACGCCTCACGACCACTTTGACGGGGAACGCTTCCTCAACCCTTCCGGAGCCGCAGCGCAGCCGCTGTCGGCGGTGCCGCAGATGCTCGTCGAACCGCGCCGCCCATGGCCGGCCCATATCGACACGCCGTTGCGGCAACCGGCGCCGCTGAATGGAGCGGCGGCGGTGGTGACGTTCATCGGTCACTCGAGCTTCCTGATCCAGACCGCCGAAGGAAACATCCTGACCGATCCGATGTACTCGGAGCGCGCCAGTCCTCTCAGTTTTCTCGGACCGAAGCGCGTCCGACCGGCGGCGGTGCCGTTCGACGATCTGCCTCGCATTTCGACGGTGCTGCTCAGCCACAACCACTACGATCACTGCGATTGGTGGACGCTGACGCAGCTCGCCAGGCGATTCGACCCGCTGGTGGTGACGCCGCTGAAGAACGGACCGCTGCTCCGGTCGTTCGGTATTCGCAAGGTCGAAGAGCTTGATTGGTGGCAGGAGAGCAAGGCGGCGGCGTTCCCGATCGCGTTGACGCCGGCGCACCATTTTTCGGCGCGCACGCCGTTCGATCGAAACCGCGCGTTGTGGGGAGGGTTCGTGTTCGAGGTCGGAGGCCGCCGCCTCTTCTTCGCCGGCGACAGCGCCTACGCGCCATTCTTTTCGGCGATCCCTCAGCGGCTTGGTGCGATCGATCTCGCGCTGCTGCCAATCGGCGCCTACGAGCCGCGCTGGTTCATGCAGTCGGTCCACATGAACCCCGCCGAGGCGGTGCAGGTGCATCTGGATGTCGCGGCGTCAGCGAGCATCGGGATG
>DASXIR010000006.1:0-10025 GCA_036497895.1 Vicinamibacterales bacterium
GGTGTTCATGCCGTTTCCCACCCAGTTGCTGGGCGAGTACCTGCTGACTGACCACGCCGCCCCGGCGGTTGTCGTCTACAACTCTGTGACGGCGGTTCAGGCGGTTGGCTGGATCCTGGTCTCCGGGGCGGTGTTGAGAAATCGATTGGCCAGGGATGAGACGTCAGCCAAGCTCGTGCGCGAGGCCCACCGAAACGGCTACTTCGCGTTGCTGGTGTACTCGCTTTTGGCATTTTTCGCTCTCTGGTTCCCTCTTGCTATTGCGATCGTGACCACGATGTTCTGGGCATATTGGCTGGTCTTTAGCCTGAGGGCAGACTGGCGCGCGGGACTCGCTCCGGCCAGGCAATCAGGGTAAGTCTGCCACCCCATCGTCAAGACGATCGGAGTGTCGCCCAGCGCAACCGTCGAGCCAGCAAACTCGCCCCGCATCAAAGTCGTTTAGAGTAGTTGTGGTCGTGCCGAACGGGCTACTACGGAACGCCGGCACATAGCGGAGCCTCGATCGAATCCGTTACGCGGAGGGCCAGCGCATGAGTTCTGTCGCGCTCACAGTGAACGGCCGGTCCCACACACTCGACGTCGATCCCGACACGCCTCTGCTCTACATCCTCAGCGACGACCTCGAGCTGAAAGGCCCCAAGTTCGGCTGCGGCCTCGGCCAGTGCGGCGCGTGCACCGTGATCGTCTCCGGCCGCGCTGTACGGTCGTGTGTGACGCCAGTCGGAACCGTCGGGACTGCCGACATCACCACGCTCGAAGGACTGGGAACCATCGATCGTCCCCATCCCATTCAGCAGGCGTTCATCGACGAGCAGGCCGCGCAATGCGGGTTCTGCCTGAACGCGGTGATCATGACGGCGAAGGCGTACGTCGATCAGCATCCGCGCCCGGACGATCAGGAGATCGAGCGCGCGATGTCGGGCGTGCTGTGCCGCTGCTTCACGCACACCCGGATGCTTCGCGCCATCAGGCGCTACGCGCGCGGAGGTGCGGCATGACGCCCCACGCCGCACGCGCGCTGGCCCGCGAAGGATTCTCGCGCCGCGACTTTCTCGCTCGTTCGGGCGCGCTCATCATTTCCTTCCGCGCGTCGGGCCTGCTCGAGCGTGCGCTCGACGCGCAGGGGCCCTTCGACACGCGCGCTTCGCACGTGGACCCGCGGCAGCTCGATTCGTGGATTGCGGTTGCCGCCGACGGCCGCGTCACGGCCTTCACCGGCAAATGCGAGCTCGGGCAAGGCATGCTCACGGCGCAGACGCAGCTCGTGGCCGAGGAGCTGTCGGTCCCCATCTCGCGCGTTCATCTGGTGATGTGTGACACCGACGTGTGCCCCGACCAGGGCACGACGTCCGGCAGCCAGTCCACGCCGACTAATTTCAACGAGGGCAGCCTGGCGCTCGCGGCCGCGACGGCGCGCGAAGCGCTCGTGAAGCTCGCGGCCGCGCGGCTGAATCTACCGGCCGATCAGCTGATCGCCGCCGACGGCGCGGTGGCGTCGCGTGCCGATCGTGCCCGTCGCGTGTTGTACGGCGATCTCGTGGCCGGCCGCAAACTGAACCTCCCCCTCGACGGGAGTGCGAAGCGAAAGCCGCCTCGCGAGTGGACCGTGCTCGGCACTCCAGTGCCGCGACTCGACATGGCGGCGATGGCAACCGGTGCGTTCGAGTATGTGCACAACGTTCGGCGCCCCGGCATGGCGCACGGCGCCGTCGTGCGCCCGCCTTCCGTCGGCGCCACCGTGGCGTCCGTGGACGAGGGGTCCGTCCGCGGCATGGCGGGCGTCGTGACAGTTGTCGTCAAGGGAAACTTCGTCGGCATCGTCGCCGAGAAGCCGTGGCAGGCGATACAGGCGGCGGCGAAGCTCCGGGTGAACTGGCGCACACCGGCGACGCTGCCGGCCCAGGCGAGCTTCTACGACCACATGCGCACACAGCCGTCGCGCGACGCGTTCACCGTCCGTTCGAAGGACGTCGACGACAAGCTGAAGGGCGCCGCCTCGACGCTCACCGCCACGTACCTGCATCCGTTTCAGATGCACGGGTCGATGGGCTCGTCGTGCGCCGTCGCGGAAGTCGCGAGCGGCACAGTGACCGTCTGGTCAGCCACGCAGTCCGCGTATCCGACGCGCAGCGGCGTCGCGCGCGTGCTGAACGTGCCGGTCGAGACCGTCCGCGTGATCTTCACGCGCGGGTCGGGCTGCTACGGCATCAACGGCGCCGACACCGTATCGTACGACGCGGCGCTGCTCTCGCAGGCCGCCGGCAGACCCGTCCGCGTGCAGCTGTCGCGCCAGGACGAAATGGCGTGGGAAAACTACGGGTTCCCGTACGTCATCGACGAGCGTGTCGGCATCGACGCGTCGGGCGCAATCGTCGCGTGGGACACCGAAGCGTGGTTCGCATCGCTCGGAGGACGCCCAGGTTACGACGCGCCTGGGAACGTGGTCACCGGCATGCTCGCAGGATTTCCAACCGCACCTTTCCGTCCGGGCGCAGCGGCGGAGCCGAGTGGGGAATTCAGAAACGGCAGCAACGCGGCGCCGTCCTACGTCGTGGGGCGCGTGGGCGCGCGCGCCGGAGGCACCGGCACGATCGCGAGCGAGCGCGTGCTGACGCACACCGTCGCGTCGCCGTTTTTCACCGGTCCGCTCCGCTCGCCATCGCGGCTCCAGAATACGTTCGCGCACGAATCGTTCATGGACGAGATTGCCGCCCGCGTGAAGGCGGATCCAGTCGAATACCGGCTGCGCCATCTCGCCGACGATCGACTGAGGGAAGTGGTCTCGCGGGCAGCCAAGGCCGCCGGGTGGGATACACGGCCCTCGCCCAGGCCCGGCAGCACGCGCACGGGCGTCGTCACCGGCCGCGGCATCTCGGCGGTCGCGTACGAAGGCGACAACGGGTACGTGGCGATGGTGGCGATCGTGGAGGTCGATCAAGCGACCGGCGCCATCACCGCGAAGCGGCTCGTGGTCGCGCAAGACTGCGGGCCGATCTCGAACCCCGACGGCATGCGCAACCAGGTCGAGGGCGGCGCGCTGCACGGTTTGAGCCGGGTGCTCGGCGAAGAGGTGACGTGGGACGATCGCCGCGTGACGTCGATCGACTGGCGCACGTACCACACGCTGCCGCTTGGCTTCTCCGTTCCGGCGATCGAGACGGTGCTGATCAATCGCGACGATGTCCGGGCGACTGGTGCGGGGGAAACAGCGATTACAGTGGTCGCCGCGGCGATCGGCAACGCCGTATTTGATGCGACGGGCGTGCGCCTGCGGCAGGTGCCCTTGACGCCGGATCGGGTTAGAGCGGCACTCGCCCTCCGCGCCTAGCAGACGCTGGCTAACTTTAGGACGGTTGGCCAGTTTACGACCGCGTCGATCTCAGCGCTGCGTTGTTGCGATAAGTTC
The DNA here is from genome assembly GCA_036497895.1 of Vicinamibacterales bacterium. Classification (GTDB taxonomy): domain Bacteria; phylum Acidobacteriota; class Vicinamibacteria; order Vicinamibacterales; family CAVVIG01; genus CAVQFC01. Next base: position 3,410 of record DASXIR010000006.1, read on the forward strand.
GAAAGAGCAACTGGGTGGATGTCACGGATCTTACGGGATGATCTCAACGGTCGCGAAGTTCCATCGATCGTTTGTCGGCGACGTGTCATTCAACTGAACGTTGGTACCCGCCGTCGGCACCGGCGCGTTGAGACTTTGTACCCAGTAAGTGTCTCCAGTGGCGGTATCGATCCACTGGTGCACAATCGCTTGATTCGCCCCCAACGTTCGTCCGACCGCCTGATCCCAGTCATTTCCGACACCGTAGACCAGCGAATTAGCGCGCGTCGTCACGAGCGTCACGCTTGGCGCGCCACTCGAGCCGTTGGCGGTTGCCGACGCGCCGATACCTGTCGCGCCCCGGAATGCGACGACCGTGAGAGATTGGTGGTAGCCGGCCGCGGACTGAACGCTCTGCACAGTGGCGTTTGTCAATAGCCCTGACGCTTTCGCCTGCCAGATTTCCGACGTCCCTGACTGCGTGTTACTGCGCTTCACCAGCGTCCACGTCAAGCTCGCACCGGAGACGGTCAGCGTTTGCGGGCTTCCCTGCGGGCCATCAGAAGCGGCGAAGGCCAGCAGCACGTCGCCGGCCGCCGACGTATTGAACGCGGCCGTGACGCGTGTGCCGGCTCCATCCGAAGGCACGACGATGTCCACAACCGGGCTCGCTGGCGCCGGGCCCGTCGAGACCACCAGGTTCACCGCGCTGCCCGACGCGACCTGCCTCCCCGCCACCGGACTCTCACTGATCACCGACCCGGTCGGCACCGTCGCACTCGACGCGGTGGTCACCGTTCCGACGACTAATCCGGCGCCGGTAATCGCGGTCGTCGCCGCCGCTTGCGTCAGATTGACGACGTTCGGCACCGCGATCAGCGCCGGCCCGGTCGAGACCACCAGGTTTACCGCGCTGCCCGACGCCACCTGCGTCCCCGCCACCGGACTCTCACTGATCACCGCCCCGGCCGCCACGGTCGTACTCGAGGCAGTCGTCACCGTCCCGACGACTAATCCCGCGCCGGTAATGGCGGTCGTCGCTGCCGCTTGTGTGTCATTCACCACATTAGGCACCGACACCTGCGTACCGCCGCAGGAAGCGAACTTGAAGCTCCCGAAAAAAGTGCTCCAGTTGAAGCTGCCGTCCGCGGGTAAGTATTCGTTCGTGTACCAGAACGTGCAGTCGTCGATGGGGTCAATGCGCATGGCACTGTAGTCACCCCATCGGGACAACCCTCCCGTTTGGGAACCCGTCCCCTCAATCAGGCTGACTTCGGATCGCAATGTGCCCGACGGATCGGTCGGCACGCGGCCGGTGTAGCGGATGGCTGGGTGAATGCTGCTGCTCGAGGCGCTGTAGCCGAGTCCGATGTCGCCGGCCGCATCCATGGCGGCGCTGCCCATCCAACGGTACGTCGAGTCCGGTGCGAAAGTGCCTTGCTGGAACAGAGTGAATGGGCCGCTCGCGGCCACGGGAGCGCGCAGTTCATACCATCGCTCACCAACGGTCGACCCAACCCCAACGGAGTGGTTGACCACCAGGGCTTCATGATCGCCAAAATTGCGGAACGCGAGCCGATACATCAGGCGGTCCCCGAGTGAATCGAGCTGCTGCGAGGTTCCGATCTGCGGAATGCAGGTAAACGTTGGGGCGCACGCTTCGGCGAAGCTGGCCACTGGAATATCCGGAGTTTCTACGGAGAGGCTGGAAGCGCTCGGACTAGAGAAGTTGGGAGCCAGCGCATACATTCTCAGACTGCTCAATGTCTCGTAGTTGAGAAAGAAGCCCGGCGTGCCATCGAGGGGCGGCGTGGCACCGTCAAGGTCGGCGGGAAGGTAACCGCCGTCCGAGCTAATCGTGTAGCAGATACTCTGGGCCGTCGGATCGCCCACAAGCATCTTCGTCCGATCATAGGCGCAGAGCTGACTCCCCACGAAGCTCTGTCCATTCGCGAACAAGTTGGAAGTGGCTAGATAGGCGCTATTGTGGACGGTGGGCCAGACCCCAAATTTCGGGTAATCGTTCAGCGTTGATCCGTAGGAATAGGAATAGAGATAGTAGGCGCCGGTGGGATCGGAGGTCTTGGAGATCGCAATACACTCGGAGTAAGGAGCCGACACTCCGCCCAACTGCGTCACGATAAAACGATCAGCGAGGTTGTCGTACTGAGCCACCACATCGCCGCCATTGTTTGTGGCACAGCCGTTGCCGCTGCCGAATGGGGCCCACAGCGAACTGAGGGAGTGTGGGCCGGCAAGCAGCACGCCGCCCTTGTCGTAGATGGCGTAACGTGAGTTGACCGTTTGGAGAATATGTCTCGGCCCCACGGCCATGTTGGTATCCGGAGGTGCGGAGCCGTTCGCCCCGACGCCCGGAAAACTGGTCCTGATGCTGACGTTAGTCACTGCGCCAACTGAGCGTTGGAGAGCTTCGTCGTCTCGCCTTCCGTCGGAGCCCTGGTGCGGTAAGGGCTGATGTGTGTGAACCTTCCTGTCGTCCGCTCGCGAGTCGTCGGTGCCCTCGCGCATCGGCCGTGAGACCGCCACCTGCGCAGGAGACATCACTTCGGGAAGTGAGGTTTGGGCGGATGTAACCACTCCCGCCGCGCAGATCCAGCCGAGACCGACGAGAAATCGCGATAACCGATTCATAGCCCATCTCCCCGATCGGAACGCTCAAGCTCTACAATACCTTAGCTGAAGAATGGCGGCCGGGCACCGGAAATTGGGCAGGCGTCGAGGCGGCTACTGGCCGGGCTTGGTGCAGGCGAAATAACGAGACGCGCCGATGTGTGTTACTTCACGACGGGAAGGATCAGCCGCGACGCATGCTCCGGCGAGTGGTGCACGCTGTTGGTCGCGCGCCGCCACGCCGTTTCGTCGTAGTTGCGCCCGCCGGTGTTCAGGTTGCGATCGAAGCGCGGAAAGTTCGAACTCGACACGTCGACGCGCAGTCGATGCCCCGCGGGTAAGTACCAGGAAGTGGCGTGCAGATCGACCGGGACCTCGTAAATCGTGCCTGGTTTCATCAGGCGCGCCCGATCGAAGCCATCACGATAGCGCACGCGCGTGATGCCCTCTTGCATGTTCATCACGCGGCCGCCGGGAAACACGTCCAGCAGCTTCACGGTGACGTCGGTGTCCGGCGCGTCGGAGCTGAGGGCGATGACCGCCTTGATCGGACCGGTGAGCTCGAGGCCTTCGCGCAGGATGCCGGTCGAATATACGAGGACGTCGGCCCGTTGTTCGATGTCGGCCTGATCGTATGAGCCGGGTTGGTCTTTCGGATTGCCGGTGCAGCAGATCGACCCGCCGCGGGCCGGAACCGGATTGGCCGGATCGTAGGTGAACGTGTCGGCGCCGGCTCGCGCGGCTTTCGTCAGCGTCAGCTGTCCGTTGCCTTGCGCGGAGTTGGCGTGGCCGGCGCTGGTGAGATAGAACGGCGTTTCCGTCATGCCTGCAACCGGCCACTGGTCAGACGAGTGCCAGGCATTCCGGCCGATCACGTAGTACTGCAGGCGCGGCAGCGAATCGATCGCATGTTCGTTGCCGTTGAGCCACCGATCGAACCAGGAGAGATACGTCTCCCAGTAGTGGAGCCGTGCATCGCCCACGGGCAGATCGCCGACGCGCGTGTCACCGCTGGCGCGTTCCGAGCCGCAGTGCGTGGTCGGCGAGATGATGGCGTATTGCCCGGCCCGGGCGCGATCGTTCAACCCATTCGTCCGGAAGATCGCGGCCTCTTCGAGCGCTTCTTCGGCCAGGTCGAACCAGGACGACACATGCAACGCAGCGACCGACACGCGGGCGTTCGCCGTGAGATATCCGCGCGCGTCCCACCAGGGGTCGTCCGGCGACCGCTCGAGAAAGTTGCGCCAGTCCGGCGACGGCGAGCCTGCCCGATCGGTCATGTCGATGAGCGGCAGCGTCTTGAAAAAGCTGGCGAGGTCCAGCGTCGGCAACGGTCGCGCGCCCTTGTCGATCGACGCATACATCGGCATCCAGCCGAAGTTGATCGACAACGCCGTCGCGCCGCCTTCGACCGATCCCCAGAACTCGCGTCTGCGGCCGACGCGGCCGATGTTGCCGCCGGCCGCCTGCGCAATCGCCGCGATATGTTTCGGATGGTGCTGCTGCGCGGCGATGATCTGCCCTTCGCCGAGGTACGAACAGCCGTAGGTGCCAATCCTGCCGGTGGACCACGGCTGCGTCCCGATCCAATCGAACATGTCCGGCCAGTCGGTCGTATCGCCTTCGTAGACGGAAAACTGTCCCTGCGAGGCGAACTTGCCACGCACATCCTGGATGGCGACCGCATAGCCGTGCGAGGCAAAGAAGCGAGCTGATGCGTCGCCGTCAGCTGCTGCCGACTTGTTGTACGGCGTACGAATCAGGATGGTTGGCAGCGGACTGGTGAGGTCGGCGGGGCGATACAGGTCGGTAGCCAGCTTCGTGCCGTCGCGCATCGCGACCATGATGTCTTTCTCGATCACAACGGCGTGAGCCCCGGCGGGTCGCGGATACGGCGCGCCGACAACCGGCGGCGCGCCGTTTTGCGCCGCGAGCGACAGCGCCAGTGACATCAACGCGACGGCCGAGGCGCCCGTGGTTCGCATCCTCACGGTTGCTCGGAGAACGGCGTCGTGTACTTGCCGTTCGAGCCGTCGTACACGCCCATCAGGTATAGCGAGTTGTTGCTCCTCTTCGCGCCGAGGCCTACGTAGCACAGGGGCTGACCATTGTGCGTGTCGGAGAACTCTTCGAGAGGGATCCCCCAGTTGATCACGCCCCAGTTCATGAACTCTGCGTAACCCTTGGGGATGTGCCTGTGGACGAGGGCCTGGGCCTCTTCGATCACCGCCCGTTTTTCCGGAGTGAGCGAGGCCAGGTAGGCAGCGACGGTGGTTGGGCTGGCGGCCTTCGCCTTTGCGGGTGATTTCCTGGGAGCCATCAACTCGTTCCTCGTGTGCGGGTGCTCCGATGAATTTTGAATTTGGAAAGTCTACATCACCGACCGCAGTTCAGCCCGTGAGGCCGGTCGGCGGAAGCGTGGGACACTACGGACTAACGGGAAGGCGGAAAAATGGACAAACTTGCGGAGAAGAAGGCGAAACTCTTTGGCAACCACGTGCTCCTGGTTACGCCGCTGACCCCGGCTGGCGGCATCGACGTGGAATCCACCAGGAGCCTCGTTGATTACGTCATCGGCAAAGGCGTGCATGGGATCCTGGCGCTTGGCAGCACCGGCGAGGTGTTCTGCCTCACAGACGAGGAGCGCAAGCAGTTCGCTGAAGTGGCGATCAAGCACGCCAACCGCCGGGTGCCAGTTGGCGTCGGCGTTATCCACTCCGCGAGCGACACCAGCGCGATGCTCGCCAGGCACGCCGCCGATGCCGGCGCAGACTATATCTTCACCACCGCGCCTTACTACCATCCGCACGGCGCCGAGGGCATCTACCGCCACGTCAAGTATGTCGGCGACGCCACCGACCTGCCGCTCATGGTCTACGACGGCGGCGCGGGGATCGAGATGTCGCTGCCGCTGCTGAAGCGCATGGCCGACAACATTCCGACGCTGCACTGCTCGAAGCTGTTCCTGCCGTATCCAGCCAAGATCGCCCAGTATTCGGTCGCGACGGACGGTAAGCTTCAGGCCTGGGCCGGTCACGACCAGATGAACTTCCTGATGCTGCTGTACGGCGCCCAGGGCATGACCTCGGCCGCGAGCTGCGTGGTGCCGCGCGAGCAGAGCGACATTTTCGAGCATGTCCGCGACGGCCACGTGGAGAAGGCGCGCGACCTGTTCCACAGCGTCGTCGGCCCGCTCAACTCCATCGCATTCGCCAACATCCTGCAGTACCCGCAATGCTACAAACGTGCCTTGAAGTGGATGGGCGTGATCGCGCACGACACGTGCAAGCCGGTGATGGAGCCCATCGACGATATCCGATCCCGGGAACTGCGCGCGGTGCTGGAACGTATCGGTAAGCTCTGAGGGCTGCTTTCCGAGTTACCGGGATCGGCTGAAGGCGTTGGGGAGATCGATGGCGGCTCGCGCGAAGACGCGAAATCCACCAGGCAGGCGATTGTCGCCGTCCAGCGCCGCTTCAACGTTCGCGCCGGCGCCAATAGATATCGCGTCGCCGCCGTGTCGATTTGCACGGCGCCACGCTGCAATGAAGAATCCGGCTTCGACCCGCCCGGTGGGGTCGTCGAAGTTCGACAGATCGCCGGCGCGATGAAATCGCTGGTCGTGCTTGACGCCTGCGTATGCGGACACGAGCGGCATCGGTGGATGACCGTCGCGCAGCGGGCGTCCGCTGGGGCCGTACCAACGAAGTTCGCCAATCGCGTCGGCGAAGAATGTCCAGTCGCCGATCGTGTTGTCGGCGACGGTCAGCCGCTGATCGTGATCGAGGCGCGTGCCGGCTATTCGCGCCACGAGCGCGGTCTCCACCGATCCCGACGTATGCGCGAACCGGAGCGCTGCGGACGTCGCGAACGCGTCGAGATACGCCGGCAGAATCGCCGTCGCCACGCGGACCATCGTCAGCGTCGGCTCCCGACGGAAGGCTGCGTCTGCGCTGAAGTCCCAGTGGTGCGGCATCGCTACTCGGGCTGTTTCGGCCGTGACGCC
>DASXIR010000007.1:0-8482 GCA_036497895.1 Vicinamibacterales bacterium
ATTCGACGACGCTACCATCGTCGAACGCATCGCGCAATCGTTTCCGTCAACGATGTCGTGGGAGTGGAATACCGCTCGAGATGACGAACATGCGCCCGGAGTGGAAGCCGTGAATGCCGCTCCAGGCCGACGTGATCAGGACCACGGATTCATCGATGTGCAGCGCGTCCACCTCATGTCCGGATGCCGCTTGAACGAACAGCTGACGCTGCGCGAGGTAGGTCGATGAATCGACCGCAGCGTGGGTGAATCGGATCGGTCGCTCGCGATCGGCCGCATGCGGATCGCGTTGGCCGATTGCTTCGCGAATGACCGCAGGCGCGATCGCGAACCAGTCGCAGCGGTCGCCGTCAGGGCTCAACGCCCGCCGTTCGTAGGCCTGCCGGCGGTTGTACAGCGTCACGATGGTGGGATCGGCAATGAATGGCGTGCCGCCATGATGTCGGATGACGACTGCGGTGCGAGGGAAGACGAAGCAATCGTGCTGAATGGGGCCGGAATCGCGAAAGCTCGGATGATCGGTGGGGCAGCGGAATGCGCCGATCGTCACGGTTTCGCTGCGATACACCACGCGGTCTGCGTCCGGCGCCATGTCCATACGATTGTAGCGGCGGCCTGGAACGCGCGGCGGCAAATCGCGACAGCTACCCTACAATAGCCGCATGAAACGAATGGCTGTGTGGCTGTCGGTTCTGCTGCTCGCGGCGTCAACCGGCGCCTCTTCCGGTCAGAGACAGGGGGCTGCCGTCCGATGGGTCGGAACATGGACGACTGCGGCAATCGCCCGTCACTATCCGTCGGCGGCCGAATCCGCTGCGGCGCCCGCAGCGGCCAGGCCGCAGGGAATGGCGGCGGCCATTCCGCTGCCGAAAGACCAGACGCTCAGGCAAATCGTGCGCATCACGACCGGCGGAGACCGCCTGCGAGTCACGGTGACGAATGCGTTCGGCACCAACCCGCTCGCCATCGGCGCGGCGCGAGTCGCCATCCGCGCCAGCGAGGCGACGATCGCTGCTGACTCCAGTCAGGTGCTGACATTCAGCGGCCGGAGCGCGTTCGAGATTCCGCCCGGCGCCATAGCGGTGAGCGATCCGGTGACGCTCAGGTGTCCATCGTTCGCCGATCTCGCCATCGATCTGTTTTTTCCTGGTGATACGGGCGCCCAGGTCGTGACGATCCATCGCTATTCCCGCCAGACCAGTTATTTGTCGGCGGTGGGCAACCACGTCGGCGTCGCGAACTTCCCGGTCGCAGAGAAACTCACCGCGTGGTATTTCCTGGGCGGAGTCGAAGTCGCCCCGCCGCGTTCCGGCCCGGTCATCGTCGCGCTTGGAGATTCGATCACCGACGGAACGGCGTCCACGACCGACGCGAATCGACGCTGGCCCGATCAACTGGCTCGCCGGCTGGGCAAAGCGGCGGTGCTGAACGCCGGAATCGGCGGCAACCGGCTGCTGAGCGACAGCATTCCGGAATTCGGCTACAACATCCTGGCGCGATTCAATCGTGACGTCCTGATGCAGCCAGGAGCGACTCACGTGGTGATTCTCGAGGGCATCAACGACATCGGCAACGCTGGAGAAAATGCGGCTCCGAGCGCACCGGATCTCATCGCGGCGCTGAAACAGCTGATCGATCGAGCCCAGGGGCGTGGATTGCGCGTGATAGGCGCGACCCTTACACCGTTCGGCGGCGCCGCGTATTTCACGGAAGTCGGCGAAGCCAAACGCCAGGCGGTGAATGCCTGGATCCGCACCGGGCACGCCTACGACGGAGTCATCGACTTCGACCGCGCCGTCCTGGATCCCGGGCAGCCCACCAGGTTCAAAGCGTCGTTCGACTCCGGCGATCACCTGCACCCGAGCGATGCGGGATACGAAGCGATGGGCAGCGCGATCGACCTGGCGCTGTTCAAATGAAGGACGCGAGCGGGAGCGGACGACTCCTTATGCTAAGATTTCGCGTCGTCTAGGCTCGCGATTTCCGGTCCATTCATATGGCCACTTGTCCCAGGTGCATGGGCGCTCTCACCGAGCACCACCGCTGCCCGCGCGGGCCGCTGCATCGACTGGGCGACGCACTGTCAACGGTCGGCATCGGCGGCGCGATCGGCGTGCTGGTGTGCTGGATGCTGGACGATCACGCGCTTCCTGCGCTCTACCTCGCCGCGGCCGCACTCGGCGGCGTCCTGGCTTCGGCGGTCCGCCAGGCCGTCGGCGGCCGTTCGTGACGTCAAGCGCAGTGCTGACGAACGATCGCAAGCAGGGCATCGCGCTCGATTGGCTTGCCCAGCGATGCGACCGCGCCAAGCACGTTCGCGCGTTGTTCCAGGTCAGACGCGCCGGACATGACAACGACCGGTACGCTCGCCAGAACCGGGTCGGCCAACTGCGCGCGGCGAAACTCGTCGCCGCTCAGCCGCGGCATTTTCAGGTCGAGCAGAACCAGGGACGGCGTCGCGGGCGCGCGATGACGGACAGCTCGCAGCACGTGGAGGGCCTCCAGGCCGTCTTCGGCGCCGACGACATGAAAGCCCTCGATTGCGAGCAACTTCATCAGCATGCTCCGCATCAGCGGGTCGTCGTCCACGACGATGATGTTGGCGGGCGGGGGAGTCATGCCGGTGAATCTGCAATCAAGCGCTGTACCGGCTCGACCGTATCCGATCCATCGGCCAGATAGCAATCAGGCCAGCCGTGTGTCAGTTTTCCATCCGATGAGTAACGAGCCTGCACTGCTTTCCTACACCGAATTTCAGCGAGTCGATATTCGTGTCGGGCGCATCGTGGACGTCCAGCCGTTTCCGGAGGCGCACAAGCCGGCGTACAAGCTCTGGATCGACTTCGGCCAGACGATCGGCGTGAAGAAATCGTCAGCCCAGATCACAAAGCACTACACTCCGGCGGCACTGCAGAATCGTCTGGTCCTTGCGGTCGTGAACTTTCCGCCTCGACAGATCGGACCATTCATGTCGGAGGTGCTGACGCTCGGCGTGCCAGACGAGCAGGGCGAAGTCGTGCTGATCGCGCCTGGACAGGAAACTCCGCTCGGAGGGCGGCTGTTTTGATGGCGGACGCCAGGAGCCCGGATGCACGACGAAGAGCGTGAGCTCTGGCGGGGCAGCGACCTGCAGTGCGTGATGATTTCGTGTTGCAGCGGAGCCGAACTCCAGCTGCGCCGTGGCGGCGATATCGTGCTGCGTGAGTTGTATCCGACCAAATCCGATCTGTACGAGCGGGCGCGCGATCTGAGGCGCGAGCACCTCGGCGACGAGGCGACTCAGATCGGTAGTCGCAAGTAGGCGCGACAGCCGCGTCGATCGGTCCGGTTTTCGAGAGTCAGCGATCCGCCGTGCGCTTCGGCGATCTGGCGGCTCAACACGAGACCGATGCCCGAGCCACCCGGCTTGGTTGTGAAGAACGGCACGAACAGGTTGCCTTCGTTGGTCAGCCCAGAGCCTTCATCGTCGATCCAGAGTTCGAATCCTCGACCCTCTCGCGTCCAGCCGATGGTGACGCCGCCGCCGGTCTGCAGCGCGGCATCCGCCGCGTTGTGCAGCAGATTGATCAGCAGCTGTTCGAGTTGATCCGGGTCGGCTCGAATCGTGACAGCGGGTCCTTCGTCCAGATGAATCGGCAGACGCGTCTCCACGCCGGCGATTCGCCGGACCAGCGTCGGCACGTTGAGGGCTTCGACGCGCGGAGCGGGCAGCTTCGCCAGCCTCGCGTACGCCGTGGTGAAGCGGCTGAGCGAATCAGATCGCGCGGCGATGACCGCCAGCCCGCGCCTCATGTCATCGTTCCAGTCATCGGGCATCCGCTCGCGCGCCAGCATCGTCTCGAGGCTGCCCGCAATCGACTTGATCGGCGCCAGCGAGTTGTTGATCTCATGGCCGATCACGCGGATCAGGCGTTGCCACGCCTGGCGCTCTTCGTCGCGAAGCGGACGGCTGACGTCGGCAAGGACGAGCAGTTGATGGGGTCGACCCTCCTGGCGGAACGTAGTCCGGCGCACTTCCCACCGTCCTGAGGCGCCGGGAAACGCGACGTCCTCGACGCGCGGCGATGCGCCTTCGAGAAACGCCGCCAGGCCCAGGTCTGCCGCCTGGCGCCCGAGCATCTGCTTGGCCGGCTGCGCCAGCAGGTGCTCGCCGGCTCGGTTCACCAGGCGCAGCGACTGGTTGCCGTCGAACGTGAACACGGCCACGTCGATCTCGACCATCATCGTGCGCAACAACGCCCCCGCCTCGAGTGCACCGAGGCGCTGGTCGTGCAGCGTTGACGCCAGAAAATTGACTTCGAGCATGACCGCTCCAAGCGGATCGTCGCCGCTCGCCCCGCGCGCGCGAATCGAGAAGTCGCTTTCGCGCAGCGCCGCCAGGAGGTTCGAGAGCGTCTGCAGCGGCAGCACGACCCGGTGACGCACGCTGAACGAGCAGCCGGTCCAGACGCCGACGATGCACGCGGTGAGCGTCCACTGAACCTTTGGGGTGTAGTCGCCAGTCCAGAGCAGGACCAGCGCGACCAGAGCTGCGGGGAATCCGGCGGTGAGCGCGAGCAGCAGGATGTGTTGATCGAAGCGAAGCCAGCCACTGGGCCGGCCGTCGATCGGATCGAGGGCAGAAGCCGTGACGGCGTCCGCCGACTCGATAGGTCGCCCGCTCACACCGTGATCTTACAAGCCGTAGCGCTGCAGGCGGCGATACAAAGCGCTGCGGCTGAGCCCGAGCGCCTTGGCGGCCTGGCTGACGTTCCCGTCGAAGCGGGCCATCGCCTTCTTAATCAGGAAGCCCTCGACGTCTTCCAGGCTCATATCCTCGATGCGCGAAGTGGCGTCGCGATCGATTCGCAGCCCCAGCTCGGCGAGCCGGACAGCGGATCCCTGCGCCATGAGCACGCCGCGCTCGACCGCATGATCGAGCTCACGGATGTTTCCGGGCCATGGATGGTCGAGGAGCGCCTGAAGAGCTGCAGGTTCGAAGCTGGCGATGTTTTTCCGATAGCGTTGTGCATGCTGGCGCAGGAAGTGCGTCGCCAGCGCGGGGATGTCCTCGCGCCGCTCACGAAGGGCCGGAAGTCGAATCTCGATCGTGTTCAGGCGGAAGAGCAGGTCCTGTCTGAATCGGCCGGCGGTAACCTCTTCGCCGAGGTTCGAGTTGGTGGCCGACACGATACGCACGTTCGCCTGGCGGGTGCGCGACGACCCGACGCGCTCGAAGTCGCCGGTCTCGAGGACACGGAGCAGTTTGGGTTGCAGATTGATCGGGACGTTGGCGATCTCGTCGAGGAACAAGGTACCGCCGTCTGCCAGCTCGAAACGGCCGACCCGATCGGTCTTGGCGTCGGTGAATGCGCCTTTCACATGACCGAACAGCTCGCTCTCGAACACACCCTCCGAGAGTCCGCCGGCGTTGACCGTGACCAGGCCGCGTCCCGCTCGCGCCGACACCGCATGCAGCGCCTGGGCGACCGTGCCCTTGCCGGTTCCGTTTTCGCCGGTCACCAGGACGTTCGCGTCCGACGGTCCGACGCGCGCGATCAACTCGAGCACCGGCCGCATCGATGCGGCCTCGGCGATCAGCATCGGCCGGATTTCCGGCTTCAGCGATCGGTTTTCGGCTTCGAGCGTCTGCTGACGGCGGAGCGCCCGCGCCAACTCCACCTGCGTCCGGACGATGGCGAGCAACCGGGCGTTCTCCCACGGTTTCTGCACGAAGTCGCGGGCGCCGCGGCGCATCGCTTCGACCGCCACCTCGACGCTGCCCCACGCGGTCATCACGACGAGAGGAAGGGTCTGATCGTGTGAGCGGAGTTGCGAGAGCAGATCGAGCCCTTCCTGGCCCGAGGTGGTGTCTCGCGCGTAATTGAGATCCATCAGGACTGCGTCGAACTCGTCGCTGTCCACGGCTTCGAGAATCGCCGCCGGCGATCCGGCCGACTCGATCCGATAGCCTTCACCTTTTAACAGGAGCCGCAACGCCTCGAGGACATCGGGCTGGTCGTCCGCGATCAGGACTCGCGGTTGAGCGGCTTCAGCGCGCATCGGAAATCCGTCTCCGCGGTCGGTCGTTGATTCGGGCCATCGATGGGCAAGTGCCACGTGAGTTTCTCCCTGCAGTCGCGGCGACGGCCGGCGGCTGCTGACCGACAATGCCGACTGACGAACGGCCGCCGTTTTAGACGCAGGCGACCGGGCTTTGGTTTGATCTAGTCGTCGACCACCCAGCCATCGCGCAGTTGAATGATCCGCGTGCCGTACGACGCGTTCACTTCCGAGTGCGTGACCTGAATGATGGTTGCGCCGCCTTCGTTCAAGCCGCGGAACAACTCCATGATTTCTTTGCCTTGCGCCGAGTGAAGGTTGCCGGTCGGTTCGTCGGCGAGGATCACCTGCGGGTTGGCGATCACGGCACGCGCCACACCAACCAGCTGCTGCTGTCCGCCGGACAGCTGATTCGGATAGAGATCCTTCTTGCCGACGATGTGGAAGCGGTCGAGGATGTCGGCGACCATGCTCTGCCGATCTTTCCGGCTGACATTGCGATAGGAGAGCGGAATCTCCAGATTCTCATAAACGGTCAGGTTGTCGAGCAGGTGGTAGCTCTGGAACACGAAACCGATGTGTTTCTTGTGCAGTTCCGAACGCTGTTTGGGATTGAGACGGTGGACCGGCTGGTCCATGAAGTAGTACTCGCCGGTCCAGGCGCTGTCGTGCATGCCGAGGATGTGCAGCAGCGTCGACTTTCCAGCCCCCGATGGCCCCATGATCGAGACGAACTCGCCTTCCTTGATGTCCGCGTTGAGCCGCCGCAGCACATACGTGCGGCCGACGCCGTGCGGGTAAGACTTTTCGACATTCCGAAGCGAAATCAGCATGAGGCTATTCTGCCCTGAGAGCGACGATCGGATCGACCTGGGTGGCGCGCCTCGCCGGCAGATAAGCCGCGAGAATCAGGACACCAATCAGCGTCGTCGACACGGCGATGAACGTTGCGGGATCGTTGGCTCCAACCCCGAACAGCAGGCTGCCCAGGAGACGCGTGACCGCCACCGAGCCAGCGAGGCCGAGGAGGAGACCGACGGCGCCGAGCCTCGTAGCCTCGCGTACCACCAACCCTCGTACGTCTCGCGCCTGCGCGCCCAGGGCCATGCGAATGCCGATTTCACGGCTGCGCTGGACGACGGCATAGGCCATCACTGCGTAGAGGCCGAAGCCGGCGAGCAGCAGAGCCAGACCGGCGAACGCGCCGATGAGGATCGCCGTGAACCGCGGTGTGGCGATGGTTCGTGCGACATATTGGTCGAAGGTACGAATATCACCGGCAGCTTGTTCCGGATCGAGCCGCGCCAGGACCTGGCGCATCGATCCAGCTGCGGCCTCCGGCGCCATCTGCGTTCGCGCAACCGCCGTCAGGAACGGCCACGGCGCCTGCACGAATGGCGCATACATCTGCGCCGACAGCGGGTCGGTGAGGTTGGTCTGCCGCACATCGGCGGCGACTCCGACAATCTCGCGCGGACCAGTGCTGTTGTAGCCGATCGTGACCCGCTTACCGATTGGATCCTCGCCAGGCCAGTACTTCGCGGCCATCGTCTCGCTGATGACCATGACATTCGGCGCGTGTTCGTCGTCTCGCGTGGTGAAACCACGTCCGCGGATCACTCGAATGCCCAAAGTGGAGAAGTAGTCGGGGCTGACACCGAAGAAGGTGGCAACAGTGCGCGCTTTGGGATCGACCGGGTGACCTTCCGGCACGAAGCCCATACCGATGTCGCTGCCGGTCATCGGCAGGGTCGTCGAGACCGCACTCGCGGAGACCGCTGGTACAGCCGCGACCTCGTCGTGAAGCCGGTGGTAGAACGCGATCATCTCAGCGGACTTCGAGTAGCGCGTCTGCGGCAACAACAGCTGCATCGTCAACGTGTGTTCGGTGGTGAAGCCTGGGCTGACTCGTTGCAGCAGCTCCAGGCTTCGCAGCAGCAGCCCCGCGGATGCGAGCAGCATCAGCGACAGCGCGACCTCGGCGACGACCAGGGCCCGTCGGGTTTGCGTGCCGTGACCGCCACTACCGCCGCGGTCGCCGTCCTTGAGCGCCTCGCCGGGTTTCGTCCGCGACAGCTGGAGCGCTGGTAGAACGCCGCAGAGCGCTCCCGTCAGCATCGACGCAGCCAGGGTAAAAATCAGCACGGTGCGATCGATGTGCACCGTATTCAAGCGCGGAATCTGGACCGGGCTGATCCGGACCAGCGCGTCAACACCCCACAGCGCGAGCACTGTTCCTGCCAGCCCGCCGATGGCTGCCAGCACCAGACTTTCAACCAGCAGCTGACGGACAACGCGAAGACGACTGGCGCCGAGCGCGGTGCGGATCGCAATTTCGCGGCGGCGCGCCGACCCACGCGCCAGCAACAGATTGGCGATGTTGGCGCAGGCGATGAGGAGCACAGCCGCGACCGCGCTCAACAGCGCAACCAGGGCCGGC
>DASXIR010000008.1:0-26889 GCA_036497895.1 Vicinamibacterales bacterium
ACAACGGTTGAATGCCGATGAAGCGCTCGAACTGTATCGCCGCGCGCCAACCGCGTTGCTCGGGTCGCTGGCCGATGCAGTCCGCGTCCGCAAGCATCCCGAGCCGGTCGTCACCTACATCATCGACCGTAACGTGAACTACACCAACGTCTGCGTCGCCAAGTGCACGTTCTGTGCGTTCTACCGTGACGTGGGATCGCCGGAGGGCTACGTCCTTGGCTTCGACGAACTGTTCAGGAAAATAGACGAGACCATCGCCGTCGGCGGTGTGCAATTGCTGATGCAGGGCGGCCACAATCCGGATCTGCCGCTGGTCTGGTACGAAGATCTGTTCCGCGCGGTGAAACAGCGCTATCCGGATTTCAAGCTGCACGCGTTGTCACCGCCAGAAGTGATCCATCTGTCGCGGTTGTCGCAACTCGCTGTGCCCGAGGTGATCGATCGGCTGATCGCCGCCGGCCTCGACAGCATTCCCGGCGGTGGAGCGGAGATTCTGGTCGATCGGGTCCGCAAGCTGTTGCACTGTTACGGCAAGGCGACGGCCGACGAATGGCTCGACGTGATGCGTCACGCTCACCGCACCGGGCTGCGTACGACCGCCACCATGATGTACGGCACGGTGGAAACCGATCAGGAGCGTCTCGAACATCTGCTGCGGCTGCGCGAACTGCAGGACGAGACCGGCGGCTTCACAGCTTTCATCACCTGGAGCTATCAGCCCGATCACACCGAGCTGGCTGGGTCGGAAGCGACAGGCATCGACTATCTCCGGACGCTGGCCATCGCGCGCATCGTGCTCGACAACTTCGACAACCTGCAGGCCTCATGGGTTACTCAGGGCGGCAAAGTCGGACAGTTGAGCCTGGCGTACGGCGCCAACGACATGGGTAGCGTCATGATCGAGGAGAACGTCGTGCGTGCTGCCGGTGCGTCCTATTGCATGGACGAACTCGAGATCGTGCGCAACATCGAGGACGCCGGCTTCGCGGCCAAGCGCCGCAACATGCACTACGAGATTCTGGGCGATCCGATTTGCCGTCAGCGCGAGGTGCCGCGGATGCTCGAGCTCGCGATCGCGCGCGAGGCCGGTGACGCGAGCGTTCCCGACGAGCTGATGAACTATCCGGCCCGGAGCCGGTCCGGCAAGCAGCTTCGCGTCATCCCCAATTGATCCGCTATCACGCCTCGTGGATTCTGCCGATCGCCGGCCCGCCCGTCCGTCACGGGTGGATCGCCGTCGAACAGGGCCGTGTCAGCGCGACCGGCGCGTCGGGCCGGCGTTCGCTCGCCGATGGCGCTCACGAAGTGGATCTCGGATCGGCGGCGGTGCTGCCCGGCCTGGTCAACGCACACACGCATCTCGAGCTGTCGTACCTGCGGGACGAAGTGCCGCCCGCTTCGCAATTCGTGACGTGGATTCGCGGCGTCATGGCGGCCCGGCGTCAGCAGCCCGACGCCGCCAGTCCGGAGATTCTGGACGCGGTCAATCGCGCGATCGCCGAGTCGGCGGCGTGCGGCACCGCAATTATCGGTGACATCAGCAACACGCTCGTCAGCTTCGGTCCGCTCACGCGGAGCCCGCTGGCCGCGATCGTGTTCTACGAGCTGATCCGGTTCAACACCGCCGATCCGTCCGGGGTCGTCGAACAGGCGACGCGCGCCCTCGAGGCTCTGGTTGCGACCGATCGCGTCCGCGCCAGCCTCGCGGCGCACGCGCCGTATTCGGTGTCGCCGCTCGTGCTCCGCGCGATTCGGCGGGCCCTCGATCGCGATCCGTTCGCGCCCTGCAGCATCCATCTCTCCGAGAGTGTCGAGGAGATGGAGTTCATTCGCACGGGACAGGGACCGTGGCGGGTGCTGCTCGAGGAGATCGGATCCTGGGACCCGGCGTGGGTGCCGCCTGGCGGCTCGCCGGTGCAGTTCCTCGACGAAAGCGGCTTTCTGGGTCCGCGTGTGCTCACCGTCCACGGAGTCCAGATGACGACGGCGGATCTCGACCGCCTGGTGGCGCGCGGTTCGACCGTGGTGGCCTGTCCCCGCAGTAACTTTCACACCGGCGCCGGCGCACCGCCGATCGAGGACTTCTACAACTACGGCGTCAACGTCGCCGTCGGAACTGACAGCCTCGCGAGCGCGCCGGATCTGAACGTGTTCGCCGAACTGGCGACGATGAGGGCTCTGGCGCCGACGGTCTCGGCAGGCGCGCTGCTGGACAGCGCCACCCGTCAAGGGGCGCGAGCGCTCGGCTTCGACGCCGACTACGGCACCATCGAGCCGGGCAAGTCGGCGCGGCTCATCGCCGTCGACATTCCGCCTGGCACGGTCGATGTGGAAGAATATCTGGTCGGCGGAGTAGAGCCAGCGCAGATTCACTGGCTCGACGAGTTATGAGCGTTCAGACCGCAGAATTCGGATCGAAAACTCGCGGACGTGAAATCTGACATGTTGAAGCGCCTGGTCACATACGCCTCGTTCATCCGCTTCAGCCATTCCGTGTTCGCGTTGCCGTTCGCGCTGGCCGGCGCGCTGCTGGCGGCGCAGCACGTCGCGGTGACCTGGACCACCATTGCCTGGATCCTGGTGGCGATGGTTGCGGCGCGCAGCGCGGCGATGGGTTTCAACCGGCTGGCCGACTGGCGGATGGACGCGCTCAATCCCCGGACCGCGAACCGCGAGCTCCCGGCCGGCACGATGACGCCGCGTGAAGCGACCGTCTTCGTCGTGGTCGCCGCGGCGGTCTTCGTCTTCGCCTCCTGGCGGCTGAACTCGATCTGCCTGGCGCTGTCACCGGTCGCGCTGGCGATCGTGTTCTGGTACTCGCTCGCCAAGCGCTTCACCACCTGGACGCAGCTGTTCCTTGGCCTGGCGATGGCAATCGCGCCGGTCGGCGGCTGGCTCGCCGTCGGCGGACGCGGCGGCTGGGAACCATGGCTGCTGGCGGCGGCGATCGGCACCTGGGTGGCCGGCTTCGACGTCCTCTACGCGTGCCAGGATCTTGCCTTCGATCGCGCGCACGGCCTGCGCTCGATTCCGGTCCGGTTCGGCGTCGCAACCTCGCTGACCATTTCGCGGGCGATGCACGTGATTGCCGTGGCATGCCTGCTCGCACTCGCGGTCGTGACGCCACTTGGCGGCGTCTATCTCACCGGTGTTGCTGCCGTCGCTGTGATGCTCATCTACGAGCAGTCGCTGGTGCGCGCCGACGACCTGTCGCAGGTGAAGCGCGCGTTCGATCTGAACGGCTACGTGGGAATCCTGTACTTGCTCGTGTTGACGGTTGCGCTCTATGGCCCCTGGCGACACTGAGCGGCCGCCGGCGATCGCCATCGCGATTACCGGCGCGAGCGGCGCCGTGTACGCGACCCGCACTGTTGCCGCGCTACTGGAGCGCGGCGTTCACGTCGAGCTGATCGTGTCCGATTACGGGCGGCGGCTGCTGCGCGACGAACTCGGCGATGCGGCATCGGTCGATCGTTTCGTGCCGTATCTGGCCGAGCGCTACGGCGCGGGCGTGAATGCGGGGACGATCACGATTCACAGTAATCGAGACCTCGGCGCGACCATCGCCAGCGGCAGTCATGGCTGCCGCGGCATGGCGATCGTGCCGTGTTCGATGAAAACCCTCGCCGCGGTCGCACATGGCCTGTCGCGCAGCCTGGTCGAGCGTGCGGCTGATGTGATGCTGAAGGAGCAACGCCGCCTCGTGATCGTCCCGCGAGAGACGCCGATGAGCCTGCCGCAGCTGAAGAACATGGTCCTCTGCGCCGAGGCCGGCGCCATGATCCTCCCCGCGATGCCGGCGTTTTACCAGCTGCCGAAGACACTCGACGATCTCGCCGACTTCATGGCCGGGAAGATCCTCTCGGCGCTCGGCTTCGATCACACGCTCTACCCGCCGTGGACAGGACAAAGTCCTGGTCCGTAGGACTTGGGACTTAGTTCGTGGTCCGTTCCTGGTCCACGGTCCGTCCTTGGTCCGCGGTCCAAGGTCCAGACCAGGCACCAAGCGGACCAGGAACCACGGACTAAAGGACCATGGGACGGACCAGGGACCAGGCACGGACCAGGGACCAGGCACGGACCAGGGACCAAGGACGGACCAGGAACCAAGCCCCAAGTCCCAAGGACCAGGATTGAACCACCTTTCCAAGTCACCCGAAAAAATCGCCGGCATGTTCGACGCTATTGCCGGGCGTTACGATTTCCTGAACCACCTGTTGAGCGCGGGCATCGACCGTCGCTGGCGGACCCGTGCGATTGCCTCCCTGGCGCTGACCGGCGATCAGCGGGTGCTCGATTTGTGCGCCGGAACCGCCGATCTGGCGATTGCGGCCGCCCGTGCGATGCCCGGCGCCGGACGCGTGGTCGGCGTCGATTTTTCCGACGGCATGCTGCGCGTGGGGGCGAAGAAGCTGCGGAGCGAACGCCTCGAGGATCGCGTCGCACTGGTTCGCGGCGATGCCACTCGCATCCCGCTCGCGGATGCGTCAGTCGATGCGGTGACTGTTGCGTTCGGCATCCGCAACGTGGACGGCATCGCGACCGCCTGCACTGAGATGCGCCGGGTGCTGAAGCCCGGCGGCCGTCTGGCGATTCTCGAGTTCGCGGTGCCGGCGGCGCCGGGAATCAGCACAGTTTATTTGTGGTACCTGCGGCGGGTGCTGCCGATGATCGGCCGCGCCATCTCGCGGCACAATGCGGCCTACGGTTACCTTCCGGCTTCGATCGGGGCGTTCGAGACACCGGCTGAGTTTGTGAAAGTCTTGCGACAGGCTGGTCTCAGCGATATTTCTCCCATCCCTCTGACTTTCGGCAGCGTCATTCTTTATACAGCCCGAAGGGATTAGCGGCGGCTGGCTGATATACTGACTCTAAGTACCTGATGTATTTCGATTTCGACGATTACCACCCGGATATAAGCCCGGTCGGGCAGGCCATCTCGTGGCGTGAAGGCGTCCTGCTTTCGATCATCGCGCACCTGGTGTTCGTCATCCTGCTGTTGGTGGTGCCGAAGTGGTTTCCGTTCCTGACCCAGTCACGGCCGGTGCCGGTACCCGTTCAGCCGCCCCGGGACAATATGCAGTTTGTGTTCGTCCAGCCCCGCGTTGAGCGCCCGGCGCCGCGCGCCCCCGAGCGCGCCGTGCCGTCCGATCTCAACCGCGTGGCGGCCGCTCCCGAGAAGGCGCCCAAACCGACCAACCCGCTGCCGTACAGCAAGGGCAATACGCCGGAGCGTGTCGAGGAGCCGCCCAAGCAGGTCGCGCGCGGACAGGGCCCGCAACCCGATCCTGCAGCTGGCGCGCCGGCCGACAATCCACGGCCTGATTCGAAGATTCCCGATTCGCAATCAGCGTTGCAGATGCCGATGCGCTCGGCTTCGCAGAACGGCCTGAACGGCCGCTCGCCCTCGTCCGGCGGATCGCTGGGCGATGCGTTGCGCAACCTCGATCGCTACACCCAGAATCAGACCTTCGACAATCCCGGAGGCAGCGGTGGCCAGTTCGGCCCCGAGATCCAGTTCGATACCAAGGGCGTCGAGTTCGGCCCCTGGATCCGGCGTTTCATCGCGCAGGTGAAGCGCAACTGGCTGATTCCGTACGCGGCGATGTCGACCAAGGGCCACGTCGTGATGCAGTTCAACGTGCACAAGGACGGGTCGATCACCGATTTGAACGTGGCCGGGCCGTCCGGCGTCGAAGCGTTCAACAACGCCGCGTTGGGCGCGTTGTCCTCGTCGAACCCGACCCAGCCGCTGCCGCCGGAATATCCGTCCGACAAGGCGTTCTTCACCGTCACGTTCTTCTACAACGAAACACCGCCGCGGTGACCCGCACGCAGCAGCTGGGACTCGCGATCCTGCTGATCGCGTTCATCCTCTACGTCCTCGTTCGCGTCTCATGAAGCTGCTGGCGCTCGCGGTGCTCGGTCCGACCGCGACCGGGAAGAGCGCGCTCGCGCTCGAGATCGCCGCACGCCATCGCGGGGAGATCGTCAACTGCGACTCGACCGCGGTGTACCGCGGCTTCGACATCGGGACCGATAAAACCGCGCCCGGCGAGCGTCGCGGCATCCCGCATCACCTGATCGACATCGTCGATCCACGCGAGGAGTACACTGCCGCGCAGTATGCGCGCGACGCGGCCGACTGCATCCGTGACATCCAGTCGCGCGGCCGGCTGCCGATTCTGGTCGGCGGCACCGGGTTCTACTTCCGTGCGCTGACACGCGGGCTGTTTCCCGGTCCCGGCGCCGACCCGGCGCTCCGGAGCCGGCTCGAAGCGATCGCCGCGCGCCGCGACGTCACATTGCTGCACCGGATGCTGCGCAAGGTCGATCCGGTCTCAGCGGAGCGGATTCAGCCGCGCGATCTGAAACGGCTGGTGCGAGCGCTCGAAGTGTTCTTCCTGACCGGCCGGCCATTGACCGACCACTTTGCCGAGACCAGGTCGCTGATCCCGGAAGTGGAGATGCTGGCGCTTGGACTGCGGCTGCCGGCGCCCGCCATCTCGGAGCGGGTGACGCGTCGTGTCGACGATCAGTTCGCGCGCGGGCTGCTCGACGAAATACGGACTCTGCTCGCCGCCGGCGTTCCGGAAGATGCGCGGCCATTCGGCGGGCTGGTCTACCGCCAGGCGCTCGAGCATCTCCACGGTGTCCGCGACGAGGCGGCGACCCGCGCGCTGATTGCGCAGGAGAATCGGCGCTACGCCAGACGCCAGTTGATCTGGTTCCGCAAAGAGCCTACTCTTGTCTGGTTCGACGGTCCTGGCGAATCGGTTTCGGTGATCGCCGCGGTGCTCGAGTGGATCAACGAACGGCTTCAGGAGCGCGAACGCTGATGGCTTCCGCGTCGGAATCGAAATCGTCCCAGCCCAACATCCAGGACGTCTTCCTCAACTACGTCCGCCGCGAAAAGCTCGCGGTCACGATTCGGATGATGGACGGCAGCGAACTCGAGGGACGGATCAAGAACTTCGATCGGTTCGCGCTGGTGCTCGATCAGGGCGGCGTCGATCACATGATCTTCAAGCACGCCATTGCCGCGATAAAGACGCCAAAAGCGGTTTCCAACTACTTCTCCCATCAGTAAGGCGCCGTGGCTTCCTCGCCGTTCCGGCGCGTCATCGTCATTGTCATGGACAGCGTCGGGATCGGCGAGTTGCCGGACGCGGCGGCCTACGGCGACCAGGGCAGCAATACGCTCGGCAACATCGCGAAGCAGGAGGCGCTGGCGCTTCCGACCCTTCGCAGTCTTGGCCTCGACCGAATCGCGTCGCTGGGTGCCGTCAGCGACTTGAACCGGATCCCGCCGCCCGCAGCGTTCGGCCGGATGGCGGAAGCATCCGCCGGCAAAGACTCGGTCACGGGACACTGGGAGATGATGGGCATCGTGCTCGATCGAGCGTTCCCGACATTTCCCAACGGGTTTTCCCCTGCAGTCATCACTGCGTTCGCGCAGCAGACCGGTCGAGGCGTGCTCGGCAACAAGGCGGCATCGGGGACGCAGATTCTCGACGAACTGGGCGCCGAGCAGATGCGGACCGGCGCGCTGATCGTCTACACGTCGGCGGACAGCGTGTTTCAGATCGCCGCACACGAAGAGGTCGTACCCGTCCAGGAGCTGTATCGGGCCTGTGAGATCGCGTACAAGCTCGTCGGCGAGGGACTCGGTGTCGGACGCGTCATCGCCCGGCCGTTTGTCGGCGTGCCCGGGCACTTCAAGCGCACCGCCAACCGTCACGATTACGCACTCCCGCCGTTCGGCGAAACCGCACTGGATCGCCTGACGTCCGCGTCCGTGCCGGTGGTTGCGATTGGCAAGATCCAGGATCTGTTCGCCGGCCGCGGCATTACGCAGGCCATTCATACTGTCAGCGACGAGGACGGGATGGATCGGCTCGAACAGCAAATGGCCGCGGTCGATCGCGGGTTCATCTTCACCAACCTGGTCGACTTCGACACCCAGTACGGGCACCGCAACGACGTCCGCGGCTATGCGCAGAACCTGGAGCGCTTCGACGCCCGCCTGGCGGGCCTGCTGCCGCAACTGCGACACGACGACTGCCTGGTGGTGACGGCCGATCACGGTAACGACCCGACCACCAGAAGTACGGATCACGCGCGCGAGTATGTGCCGTTGCTGGTGACGGGGCCAGCAGTCCGGGCCGGCGTTGACCTCGGCACGCGGCCGACATTCGCCGACCTCGGTCAGACCGTGGTCGAGAATTTCAACCTCGGCTCGCTGGTACACGGCACGAGCTTTCTCTCGATGCTGGCATGACTTCCCGGCAGGCTCGGCGTTGATCGTCGTATGACCAACCTCAGACAACAACTCGAAGCGCGTGAACGCGAGACTCTCGCGCCGCAGGCGGCCAAAAGCGCTGACACGCGCGGACGGCTTCGCGCCGAGCCGGAAGACGAGGTGCGACCGGCGTTTCAGCGCGACCGCGATCGCATCATCCATTGCAAGGCGTTCCGGCGGCTGAAGCACAAGACGCAGGTGTTTTTTGCTCCCACCGGCGACCACTATCGCACGCGTCTGACCCACACCCTCGAGGTGTCGCAGATCGCCCGCACCATCGCGAAGGTGCTGCGTTTGCACGAGGAGCTGACCGAGGCGATCGCGCTCGGCCACGATCTCGGCCATCCACCGTTCGGACACGCGGGCGAGCGGGTCATCAGCGCGCTGATGCCGGGCGGATTCAATCACTACGAACAGAGTCTGCGCATCGTCGATCTGCTCGAGCACGACGGCAGCGGCCTGAACCTGACCTGGGAAGTGCGTGATGGCATCGCCAAGCATTCGAAAGGAAAGTCCGGTGCCCCGGTCGGCATGCCGCCGGCGCTTCGGTCAGCCACCGTCGAGGGACAAATCATGCGCGTCGCCGACCTCATCGCGTATGTCAACCACGACATCGACGATGCGACGCGGGCCGGACTGCTGAAGGCGGAGGACCTGCCGGAGGATCTCGTGGCGGTGCTGGGCCGGTCGTCTTCGGCACGGATCGGCACGCTTGTGAAGGACGTGGTGACCGAAACACTCGCCGGCGGGCTCACCGAGATCCGGATGAGCGAGACCGTGCTGAACGCCGTACTCGGACTTCGGGCGTTTCTGTTCGACTCGGTCTACGAGAACTCGATTGCGACGGCCGAGTTCGCCAAGGCGTCGGGGATTCTGAGCGGGCTCTGGGAGAAGGTCCGCCAGCGGCCCGAACAGTTCCTGGACGCCCGGACCATGGAGCAGGAAGGCCTTGACGCCGCCACCCGCGACTTTATCGCTGGAATGACCGACCGCTACGCCGTCCGCCTCTTCGAGCAGCTGTACATCCCCAAGCCCTGGGCGGTTGACTGACAGAGTAGCCCCCGGCCCCTTTTCCAAGGTATATTGGGAGGTTCATGCTCACGCTGAATCTCAGCACCATCAGGGCGGCGCAGGAGCGATTCGAGAAGGAGTACGCGGCCGAGGCGCTTGGCACCGACGAGGACTTCCGCGTCGCGGCGCCGGTGTCGCTGGCATTCGAGATCTTCAAGGACAAGGCGCTGTTCCGGCTGGTCGGGCAGGTCAAAACGACGCTGGAGCTGACGTGTGGGCGCTGTCTCGACGCGTTCACGTTGACGGTCGATCAGGGTTTCGACCTGCGCTACCAGCCGCACACGCAAGCGAGCGCCGAGGCTGAACGCGAGCTGGAAGAAGACGATCTGACGACGGCGTTTTACGAGCACGATGAAATCGACCTCGATCACCTGCTGCGCGAGCAGTTCCATCTGGCCCTGCCGATGAAGCCGCTCTGCAGCGACAGCTGCCATGGGTTGTGTCCGATCTGCGGCACCAACCTGAATCGCGAGACGTGCTCGTGCACGCGCGAGTGGCAGGACCCGCGCCTCGATGCGTTGCGGGCCCTGACGAAGACTCCGATAGACGTTCGCACCAAGAACTGAAGGACGAAGACGATGCCGAATCCCAAACGACGCCACTCCAAGACCCGGACGGCCAAGCGCCGGACGCACGACGCGCTCACCGCCACCGGCCTCAGCGAGTGCCCGCAATGCCACGAGCCGAAGCAGCCGCACCATGTGTGCGCGAACTGCGGCTACTACCGTGGCCGTCAGGCGCGGGCGGTCAAGGAAGAATAGAACACTGACCCCGGCGATGATCTGGATCGCGGTGGACGCAATGGGCGGCGATTTTGCGCCGCGCCACGTGGTGGACGGTGCCCTGGCCGCCGCGCGCCATTTCGATCTCGGCGTCGCGCTGGTCGGCGCGCCGACGGCGATTGACGCCGAGCTCGAGCGCCACGACGAGATTGACCGCGATCGGGTGCGGGTGGTCGAAGCCCCGGACGTGGTCGGCATGGGAGAGTCGCCGGCCGCTGCGCTGCGGCGCAAACCAGGCGCGTCGATTCGGGTCGCCGCGGAACTGGTGGCGCGTGGGGAGGCGGCCGCGTTGTTCAGCGCCGGCCACACCGGCGCGACGGTCATGGCGGCACACGCCGCGTTCGGCATGCTGCCGGGCGTCGATCGACCGGCGCTGGCCGCGACGATTCCAACTCGAGGCCGGCCGGCGGTGCTGCTGGACGTCGGCGCCGGCGTCGAGAGCCGGCCGCATCACCTGTTGCAGTTCGCCGTCATGGGCGGCGTCTACTCGCGGCTGGCGTTCGGCATCGAAGCGCCGCGGGTCGGGTTGCTTTCGATCGGCGAGGAAGCGACCAAGGGGAACGAATTGACGCGCGAGGCGCACCGCCTGCTCAAGGGCTCGACACTCCCGTTCATCGGCAATGTCGAGGCCCGGGATGTGTACAGCGGGCAGGCGGACGTCATCGTCTGCGATGGATTCACCGGTAACGTCGCGTTGAAGATCAGCGAGGGGCTGGTCGAGGTGATGGAAGGCTTGTTGAGCGAAGAGCTGTCGAGCACGATTACGATGCGGGTGGGGTCGATGCTGACGCGCCGTGCCCTGCGGCGCTTCCGTCGTCGCGTCGATTACTCCGAATACGGCGGCGCGCCGCTGCTCGGCGTCGCCGGCGTCACCATCGTCGGCCACGGACGATCCAGCGCAAAGGCGGTGCGCAACGCCGTCGCGATGGCCTACCGGTTCTCGGCCCAACGGTTCATCGAACGGGTGGGCGCCGACATCGCGGCGACGGCGGTATCGCACTCGTGATTGCCTTTCTCTTTCCCGGACAAGGCGCCCAGAAAGTCGGCATGGGCCGCGCCCTGGCGGAAGCGTTTCCGATTTGCCGCGACACCTTCGATCAGGCAGACGCCGCGCTGGGCGAGCCGCTCAGCCACATCATCTTCGACGGCCCCGAGGATCAGCTCACACTCACCGAGAACACCCAGCCGGCCATCCTCGCGGTCAGCACGGCGGCCTGCCGTCTGCTCGAATCGCGCGGGTTCACGCCGGCGATGGTTGCGGGTCACAGTCTGGGCGAGTATTCAGCCAACGTCGCCGCCGGCACCTTTGCGTTCGCCGACGGCTTGCGGCTGGTGCGCCGACGCGGCCAGTACATGCAGGAAGCGGTGCCGGCGGGCGAGGGCGCGATGTCGGCGATTCTGGGCCTCGACGCCGAGCAGGTTGCGGAGGCGTGCGCCCACGCCGCCGCGGGTGACGTGGTGAGCCCCGCGAACCTCAATGGCGGCGGACAGGTCGTGATTGCCGGATCGCGCGACGCAGTCGCCCGCGCCGGCGAGCGCGCCAGGGAGCTGGGCGCAAAACGCGTGATCGCGCTGTCGGTCAGCGCCCCGTTCCATTGCGCCCTGATGAAACCGGCCGAAGAGCGCCTGGCGCCGGAACTGCGCGCACTGCACGTGTCCACACCGCGCGTGCCGATCGTCGCCAACGTTGACGCCGAACCAAAGCGCGACGCGGCTGCGGCGATCGAGGCGCTGATCAGCCAGGTGTCGTCGCCGGTCCGGTGGGAAGCGGTGGTCGCGCGCCTTGCGTCTGAGGGCGTCACAACGTATGTTGAGGTGGGTCCTGGCGCGGTGCTGACCGGACTCGTGCGCAAGATTCACCGCGAAGCCAAGGTCGTGAGCTTCGGCAGTCCCGCCGACCTCGCAAACGTCGAGACCGCGCTTGCGTAATCGCGCAACCAGGACATGCTGAACCTCACCGGAAAAGTCGCGCTCGTTACCGGCGCGTCACGCGGCATCGGGCGCGCGGTAGCCACCCGGCTCGCCGCCCAGGGCGCGACGGTCGTGGCAGCGGCGCGCGCCGACCATGCGCGCGAGTGCGTCGACGCCATCGCCGCCGCAGGACAGAAGGCTGAGGCGCTCACCCTGGATGTGACCGATGCGGTGGCCGTGGAAGCGGCGCCCGCGGACATCGTCTCGCGCCATGGACGGCTCGACATCGTGGTCAGCAACGCCGGTATTACCCGCGATCAGCTGCTGCTGCGCATGAAACGCGAAGACTGGGATGCGGTGCTCGCGACCAATCTCACCGCGACCTTCGTGCTCGCGCAGGCGGCGCTGCGGCCGATGCTCAAGCAGCGCAGCGGCCGGATCATCTCGGTCGGATCGGTGGTCGGCCAGATGGGCAACGCCGGCCAGACCAACTACGCGGCCTCCAAGGCCGGTCTGATCGGTTTTGCCAAGGCCTTGGCGCGCGAGGTCGCGTCGCGCAACATTACCGTCAACGTGGTGACGCCAGGCATGATCGACACGGACATGACCCGCGCCATCACCGACAAAGCGCAAGTGGACTGGGCGGCGCAGATTCCGCTCGGCCGTCTCGGCAGCGTCGACGACATTGCCGCCGCGGTTTGTTTCCTTGCATCAGATGAGGCGTCGTATATTACTGGGCACGTTCTCGCCGTCAACGGCGGGATGTACATGTAGGAGGATTGAATGGCCGTATCCGACAAAGTGAAGAGCATCATCGTGGAACAACTCGGCGTCGACGAAGAAGAAGTGACGCCGGACGCATCGTTCGTGGACGACCTTGGCGCCGACTCGCTCGACACGGTCGAACTGGTGATGGCGTTCGAAGAAGAGTTCGGCATCGAAATTCCTGACGAGGACGCCGAGAAGATCACGCGCGTCAAGGAAGCGGTCGAGTACATCGAGTCGCACGCCAAAACCAAGAAGTAGGATTCGTGACTGACAGACGGCGAGTGGTGATCACCGGCATCGGCCTGGTGTCATCGCTCGGGATTGGCAACGAAGCGAACTGGGAGGGGATCACGGCGGGCCGGAGCGGCATTGCTACGATCACCAAGTTCGACGCAACCCAGTTCGCAACGCGCATCGCGGGCGAAGTCAAGAACTTCGACCCGCTGGCGTTCATCGACAAAAAAGATGTCAAGAAGATGGACATCTTCATCCAGTACGCGATCGCCGCATCGCAGTTTGCGATGGACGATGCGGCCCTGACGATCTCGCCGGAACTGTCGCGCCGCGTCGGCGTCTTCATCGCATCGGGGATCGGCGGGTTCACCACGATCGAGCGCGAGCACAAGGCGCTGCTCGCCGGCGGCCCGCGCAAGATTTCTCCCTTTTTCATTCCCTCGGCGATCATCAATCTGGCCGCGGGTCAGGTGTCGATCCGCTACGGTGCCCGGGGACCCAACTCCGCCACCTGCACCGCCTGCTCGGCCTCGGCCCATGCGATCGGCGACGCCTTCGAAATCATCAAGCGCGGCGGCGCCGATGTGATGATTGCTGGCGGCTCGGAGGCGGCGATCACGCCGATGGGCATCGGTGGGTTTGGCGCGCTGCGCGCGTTGTCGCAGCGCAACGACGAGCCGGCGCGTGCCAGCCGGCCCTTCGACAAGGATCGCGACGGCTTCATCGTCGGCGAAGGCGCCGGCGTGCTGATCCTGGAGGAGTACGAGCGGGCCCAGGCGCGCGGCGCCCGCATCTACGCCGAACTGGTCGGTTACGGCATGTCGGCCGACGCCTACCACATCACCGCTCCGTCCGACGATGGGGACGGCGCGTTCCGGGTCATGAGTGCCGCGATCGAGAGTGCCGGCATCAGTCCCGCGCAAGTCGACTACATCAATGCCCACGGCACCTCGACGCCGCAGGGCGATTCGCTCGAGACGCTGGCGATCAAGCGCTGCTTCGGCGATCACGCCCGGGCGCTCGCGGTCTCTTCGACCAAGTCGATGACCGGGCACCTGTTGGGTGCGGCGGGTGGGCTCGAGGCCGGGATCACCGTGCTGGCACTCCACAGATCGATCGCCCCGCCCACCATCAACCTCGATCATCCCGATGAAAACTGCGACCTCGACTACGTGCCCCATAAGAGCCGGCCGATGTCGATTACCTACGCGCTGTCGAACTCGTTCGGTTTCGGCGGCACCAATGCGGCGCTGTTGTTCAAGCGGTTCGAGGCGTGATGGCCGTCCACGCGGAACTCGCTGAACCCGCTGCGGCCGAAAGCCCGGCGTCTTCCGGGACCGATGCGTTGATCGTTGTAAGGTGGTGAGCGTATGAAGATAGCCGTCTGCATCAAACAGGTCCCGACCCGCGAGTGGCAGCCGCGCGTCAACGACGACCGGACCTGGATTCGCGATCAGGATGCCAGCTTCGAGATGAACGAGCCGGATGCCTACGCGCTCGAGGAAGCGCTGCGTCTGAAGGAGAAGAGCGGCGGCGAAGTGGTGGTCTGCTCGGCCGGACCGGCGCGCGTCGCCCAGGTCATCCGCGAAGCGCTGGCGCGCGGCGCCGATCGCGCCATTCACGTCGAAGACGATGGCCTGGCCAGCGCGGACGCGTTCGTCACCGGAGACTCGCTCGCCAGCGCGATGAAGAGCGAGCAGTTCGACCTGGTACTGACCGGATTGCAGTCCGACGACCAGGGCTTCGCGCAGGTCGGCGTGGTTCTGGCGGAGCGGCTCGGCTTGCCGCATGCGACGATCATCATGGAAGTCCAGGTCGAGGGCGCCGCACTGCGCGTGAAGCGCGAGCTGGAGGGCGGCTGGTTCCAGTGGGTGGCGATGCCGCTACCGGCGGTGCTGACCATCCAGAGTGGGATCAATCAGCTCCGCTACGCGACGCTCAAGGGCATCATGGCGGCGAAGAAGAAGGAAATCCGCAAGTCGGCGGCGCCGGCGGGCCTGGTCGCGCGCCAGAAGATCGTCAGCCTCTATGTTCCGGAAAAGGGCAAGAAGACGCAGATCATCGGCGGCTCACCGGCGGAAGCGGCCGGGGAACTGGTCCGCAAACTGCGCGAGGACGCGCGGGTGATTTCATGATCCTCGTTATTGCCGAACAGCGCGGCGGTACGCTGAACCGCACAACCTGGGAAACCATCGTCGCCGCACAACAGCTCGCCTCGTCCACATCGCTGCCGGTTGCGGTCCTCGTCGCCGGTGCCAATGTTGGAAGCGTCGCCGCCGAGTTGAGCGCAGCTCAGGTTGGCGAGGTGCTCACGGTTGAACACGCGGCGCTCGAGCCGTACACGCCCGACGGCTTTACCGCGGCGCTTCAGGACGCGATTGCGCAACTGGCACCGGCCTACGTGCTGCTGCCGCACACCTACCAGACGCGCGACTTCGCGCCGAAACTGGCGGCGCGAATGGACCGGGCCCTCCTGACCGACGTCACCGCGATCAAGCCTGGTGCTGAGGTCTCGTTCGTCCGGCCGATGTTCCAGGGCAAGCTGACCGCGGATGTAGTTCCGCTTGGTCCCGCACCGCATTTCGTCACGTTCCAGATTGGCGCCTACAGAGTGGATCAGGTTGCCAAAGGGACCGCACCGGCTGCCATCCGACCGCTGACAGTTTCGGTCGATGCGGCCGCGATTCGCGAGAAGCCCGAACCGCCATTTCAGCAGGCGCGACAGGCGGTCGATTTGTCGCAGGCGGAGCGGATTGTTTCGGTCGGCCGCGGCATCAAGGAGGAGGCCAACATCGCAATCGCGCGCCAGTTGGCCGAAGCGATCGGCGCCGAACTCGCGGCATCGCGTCCCATTTGTGACGCGGGCTGGCTCCCTATGGAGCGTCAGGTCGGCAGTTCCGGGCAGACCGTGGCGCCGAAGCTGTACCTGGCACTCGGCATTTCCGGCGCGATCCAGCACCTCGTGGGCATGAAGGGCGCCCACACCATCGTTGCCATCAACAAGGATCCTGACGCCCCGATCTTCGAGATCGCGGACTACGGCATCGTCGGCGATTTGTTCGAGATCGTGCCGGCGCTGATCGCGGCTGTGAAGAAATAGACGCACGTGCAGATCGTCGCCTTCTGGGCGCTCTTCCTCGCCGGCGTCGGTGCCTTTGCGGCGCAGGTGGCGCGTCGCGTTCAGTTGATTGCGGCAGCACCCAACACGTTCAGTTCGGCTGACCTCGCCTTCCGCACCCGCCGCTTTCTCTTCGACGTCGTCTTTCAGCGCCAGACCATTCGCGAACGGCCGCTGACCGGCTTGATGCACGCCTTCGTGTTCTGGGGATTCGTGGCCTTCGGCGGCTACACGCTGACCGAGTTCCTCAGCGGTCTCGGGATCGTCGATCTGACACATGCCCGCTGGTTTTACCTCTATCGCGTCGCGCTGATCCCGTTGGCGTCAGCCGTGCTGGTCGGCATCGTGTACCTGCTGATCAGGCGCGCGTTCGTCCGCCCCGTCGCGCTTGGAGCGAAGGTGTCGATCGAATCGATTGTGATCGCGCTCTTCATCGCGACGCTGATGGTCACCTTCCTCCTGGCGTTTCGCCTCGATGAATCGACGGTCGCCTGGCGGGCCAACTGGTGGGTGCACATGGGCGTGATTCTCGCGTTCATGGCGCTGATCCCGGCGTCCAAGCACCTGCATCTGGTCCTCTCGCCACTCACCGTCCTCTTGAAGTCGCGCGAGTTGGGCAACCTGCCGAACCTCGACTTCGAGAAGGAGCAGGTCGGGCTCGAGACGGTCAAGGATCTCGGCAGCAAGTCCGTGCTCGACGCGCTGACCTGCGTCGAATGTGGACGCTGCCAGGTGAACTGCCCGGCGTGGAAGGCCGGAAAAGCCCTCAACCCGAAAACGATCGTGTTGCAGACGCAGGAGGCAGTCCTGGCCGGACGCCAGGAACTGAAGCTCGGCGAGCTGTACTCCGAAGAAGTGTTGTGGCAGTGCACGACCTGCGGCGCCTGCGAGAACCAGTGTCCGGTTGGCATCGAGCAGTTGCCGATTCTGATTGGCGCGCGCCGGGGTCTGGTGTCAAACGGCGACGCACCGGATTACCTCGGCGCGATGTACAACAACCTCGAACGCCGCAGCAATATCTGGGGGCTCGGCTCCGACCAGCGCGCCAAGTTCGTCGCCGCCGCCGAGCTCGAGACCTTCGATCCCACCCGGCACGACGTTCTCGTCTGGCTCGGCTGCGCCGGATCGTTCGACGCGGATTTTCAAAAATCGCTGAAGTCGCTCTTCTCGATCCTGCGCTTTAAGAAGGTCAGGTTCGGCGTGCTGTCGAAGGAGCGCTGCACAGGCGATCCCGCGAAGCGCACCGGCAACGAGTACATGTACCAGGAGCTCGCGACCGGCAACATCGCGGAGTTGACCTCCGCCGGCGTGAAGAAGATCCTGACGTCGTGTCCGCACTGCGTGAAGACGATCGGCGACGACTACCGCAAGTTCGGCTACGACGTGGAGATCGTGCACTCGTCGGTGTTCGTCGAGGAACTGTTGCGAGACGAGGCGGCCGGCGTTCATTCCGGTTCAGCCAATGACAAGGTCACCTTCCACGACCCCTGCTACCTCGGACGCTACCAGAAGGTCGTCAACGAACCGCGGGCTCTGCTCGAGCGTTTCGGCGCCGAGATCAGCGAACCGGAACGCAACCGCGAAAATCCCTATTGCTGTGGCGCCGGCGGCGGACTGCTGTTCGCCACCAAGGAAGAAGAGCCCGGGACCCGCATCAGCGATGTCCGCTTCAAGCAGCTCCAGGCCACCGGCGCCAACACCGTCGTCACCGCCTGTCCGTTCTGCTCGATCATGTTGAAGGGTGCGCAAGCCAGCGCCCAGGCGGACACACAGTTTGTCGATCTGATGTCTTTTGTGAATGGCAAGCTGCAGCCCCGCTCGCCGTTGTCCTCTTCTCCAACGCCCGAAGGGCGATGAACACGCCCGACAACTGGCGCGCGTCGCGATCGAAGCGCGTCCAAGCCAGGCTCATCCCGATCGTCGGTTATCCGTTGGCGGCGTCATTGGCGCTCACGTTCAAATGGCGAGAGGACGGCACCGAACATCTTGACGCGGTGGCACGCAGCGGTCGTCCGCCGATCATGGCGTTCTGGCACGGCCGCATCCTGCCGGCCGTTCAGTACTTCCGCAACCGCGGCATCATCGTCATCACCAGCGAGAACTTCGACGGCGAGTGGATCGCCGGCATCATCGAGAAGTTCGGCTACGGAACGGCGCGTGGGTCGACGTCTCGCGGTGCGGTGAAAGCGCTCGTGCAGTTGAAGCGCGACATGGCGATGGGGAAGCCGGCGGCATTCACACTCGACGGACCGCGTGGTCCGGCAAAGGTGGCACAGCCAGGCGCGATCTGGCTGGCGAAGGTGACGGGCAATCCGATTGTCCCATTTCACATCGAGGCGCGGAATCGCTGGACGCTCGGCAGCTGGGACCGTACCCAGATTCCGAAGCCGTTCTCAGACGTCGCGATCGCGATCGGTGAGCCGTTGTTTGTCGAGAAGGACGCCGACGACTCCGCGATCGAAGAGCACCGGCGCGCCCTTGAGGCGCGGCTCACGTCGCTCGAGGCGCGTGCACTGGCCATGCTCTGAGCGGCTCAGCGCCTTTGCGCAGCGCCCGACTTGGTCACCACTCGATCTTCCGGCGGTCGCTGAAGAATCCACCCGTGGGCCCCTTTGGCCCGAGCGTCGCAAGCCAGAGGATCGTGTCCGCGCCTTCTTCGACCGATTTCGGCGCGCCTGGGCCACCCATGTCCGTTCGCACCCATCCGGGACAAGCGCTGTTGACCAGGACATCGGTGCCGCGCGTCTCTCCCGCGAGTTGCCGTGTGAATGCGTTCAGGGCCGCCTTCGAAATCGAATAAGCCGGCGCGTAGGTTTCCATCGACGTCAGTTGACCCGCCTCGGATGAGACGTTGACGACCCGGCCGTAGCCCCGCTCGATCATGCCCGGCACGAAGGCCTGACTGACCGCGATCGCGCCGATCACGTTGGTCTCCAACGTGGCGCGAACGTCGCGGACCGTCATCTCCAGGGCGCCGTCGTCTTCGTTCAGGAGAATGCCGGCGTTGTTGACGAGGACATCAACGGTCAGACTTCTCCCGGATAGATCGTCGGCCAGTTCGCGGATTGATCCGGCATCAGTGACGTCGAGCCGGGCCGGAATGACCGACCCGGTGCCCGCGGCGTGAATCGTGCTGCCGGCTCGTTCCGCATCCTCTTCGTTGCGCGCTGTGAGCACCACATGAAATCCACGCGCCGCGAGCTGTCGACAGACCTCCAGTCCGATACCGCGGTTGGCGCCGGTGACGAGAGCTACGCGTGATTCGCTCATACCCTGATGCTATGCAATCCACGTGCGCCAATCTACAATCTGAACGCTGAAACCTCATGTCCGTCATCCTGGTTCATTCCGATCGATTTATCGAACACCAGACCCCTCCCGGCCATCCGGAGCGGCCCGAACGCGCCGAGGCGATGGCCGTGGTGGTCGAGCGGTGGAAAGATCGTGGGACTGAAGTGGTCGCGCCTCGTGAGGCGACCATCGAACAACTCGCGCGCGTGCACGACGACGGCTACCTGCAACGGATGGCTGAGGTCGCCGGCCGGTCGCTGTCGCTCGACCCCGACACCTACACCTCTCCGGAATCGTACGAGATTGCGCGGTTGGCGGCGGGTGCGGCCATCGATGCGGTCGAGCGGGTCATGGGCGACTCGCATACCGCCGCCGTGGCGGTGGTGCGGCCGCCGGGCCATCATGCCGAGCGCGACCGCGCGATGGGATTCTGCCTGTTCAACAACGTCGCTGTGGCCGCCGCTCACGCTCGAGCGCAGGGCGCCGCCAGTGTGGCGATCGTCGATTACGACGTGCATCACGGCAACGGCACGCAGCACATCTTCGAGTCGGACCCCCACGTCCTTTATGTGTCCACGCATCAGTTCCCGTACTACCCTGGCACCGGCGCAGCCGACGAAGTTGGACATGACAGAGGACGCGGGTTCACCGTCAACGTTCCGATGGAGATCGGCGCCGTAGATGCTGACTATCAGCTGGTCTTCGCGAAAGTGGTGGCGCCGATCCTCCTGCAATTCGAGCCGGATCTCGTCATCGTGTCGGCCGGTTTCGATGCGCACGAGCGCGATCCACTCGGCGGCATGCGCCTGACGACTCCGGCGTTCGCCGCCATGACGCGGGAGCTTCGGGCGGTTGCCGACGAGTGCTGCCGTGGTCGAATCGTGTCGGTCACTGAAGGCGGCTACGACCTGCAGGCCCTGGCGGCGTCGCTCGACGCGGTGATCGCTCAGCATGCGGCGTCTGCAGAGTCGGCGGCGTGGCCGCCCAGCAGTGTCGCGTCATCGCGCGGCGAGGCCACGGTGACCCAACTCCGCCCGATTCTCGCGCCTTTCTGGACCATCTGACGGTATCCGGAGCCGCCGCCCAGGCCTTCGTGTGTCGACGTGGGCCGTCGTCGTCGCGGACGCTGAGCCGTTACTTTTTAACCCTGCAGCTCGACGGCTCG
The DNA here is from genome assembly GCA_036497895.1 of Vicinamibacterales bacterium. Taxonomy (GTDB): domain Bacteria; phylum Acidobacteriota; class Vicinamibacteria; order Vicinamibacterales; family CAVVIG01; genus CAVQFC01. The sequence goes on from DASXIR010000008.1 coordinate 20,643, forward strand.
GCGATATCCAGGTGGTAAACTGTTTCATTCCTGCTTGATGACAAGAGCTTTCCGTTGAAGTCGCTTACGGCGCAGCATTATCCGTCGGTGATCGCCGCGCGGATTGCCGCGGAGCGCTTGACACTGGCTACTCGCTGGCTGGCGCGACTCCGTGACCTGTTGACGGTGAAGGCCGACGACGTATTTCCGTCCGATCAGCTGCTCGATCACATTCCGATGCTGGTCGACCAAATCGCGGCATATCTGGCGGCGCCCGAGGATCAGGAGATTGCCGCCAACGCGTCGGTGATGGACAAGGCACGAGAGCTCGGCCAGCTGCGTCACCAGCAGCGGGCGAGCGCCCACCAGCTGCTCCACGAATACGAAATTCTCGGCGAGATCCTGGAGTCGTTCCTGGTCGAGGAGACCGGTCGGCTCGCGCTGACGCCGACCATCGGCGAGTGTTTCGAGGTGCAGCGGCGGCTGACGCGATCGGTCCGGGTGCTGATGCGCACGACGGTGGATACGTTCATCGGCGAGTACACCACGACGATCCAGGATCAAAGCGAGCGTATCAAGGCCTTCAACCGCGCCGCCAGCCACGAATTGCGGTCCCCGATTTCGACGCTGTTGTTTGCCGGCGCGCTGCTCGACAAGGACGTCGTCCGTCAGGACCAGGCCCGGCTCACCAAGGTGTCGGCGACCGTCCGAGCCAGTGCCGAGCGGCTGTCCTGGCTGGTCGAAAACCTGCAGCGGCTGGCGCGCATGGGTGACGCCTCCGACTTGCCCAACCAGCAGCTCATCGATCTGCGCACGCTTGCGGAAGAAGTGGCGCGACAACTGGCCGACATGGCTGCGTCGCGGCGGGTGTCGATTCGCGTCTCGCCCGGGCTGCCGCGCCTGATAGCCGATCCGGCGAGGATCGAACTTGTGCTGCTGAATCTCGTCGCCAATGCCGTCAAGTACAGCGACACCGAAAAGGTAGATGCATTCGTGGAGATTGGCTTGGCTGGTGCCCAGGCGCCCGCGACTGACGCGGGAGCCGTCCGGACCTGCACCATCGCGATCGGGGACAACGGCATCGGCATTCCGGAGGCCGATCAACCGGCTATCTTCGATCGGTTCTTCCGCGCCCACGCCCACCTCGATGGCGAACTCGGTGTCACCGGTACCGGTCTGGGTCTGGCGATTGTGATCGATTGCGTGCAGGCGCTCGGCGGCAACATCCGATGCGAATCGCGCCCGGGCATCGGTACGACCTTCTTCGTCACCCTGCCGCTGGCCGAAGCGTCGGCCCAATCCGAACGCGCGTAGGACGGCTGCTGCCGTGGCGCGGCGGAGGGTACAATGAACCCAGCCTCTCATGACCGACTACAAACCCCAAGAGCTGGACAAGAAGTGGCAGCGGCAGTGGACTTCTTCGCGAGCGTTCGAAGTCGACCGGGACGAGTCGAGGTCGAAGTATTACTGCCTCGAGATGTTCGCCTACCCGTCAGGCCACGCGCATGTCGGCCACGTCCGCAATTACATCATCGGCGACATCATGGCGCGAACCAAGCGGATGCGGGGCTTCAACGTGCTGCATCCGTTCGGTTGGGATGCGTTCGGTCTGCCGGCTGAAAACGCTGCGATCAAGACCGGCACCCACCCGGAGAAATCGACGCTCGACAACATCGCCCACATGAAGGGGCAGTTGCAGCGGCTCGGCATCAGCTACGCGTGGGAGCGCGAGATCGCGACCTGCCTGCCGGACTACTACAAGTTCAATCAGTGGATTTTCCTGAAGATGTTCGAGCGCGGCCTGGCCTACCGCAAGCGTTCGACCGTCAACTGGTGTCCCGTCGACAACACCGTGCTGGCCAACGAGCAGGTGATTGACGGCTGCTGCTGGCGGTGTGGCTCGGTAGTGGTCGCCCGCGATCTGGAGCAGTGGTTTTTTCGCATCACTCAGTATGCCGACGAACTCCTGAGTGGCCTCGAGACCCTGAAGGACTGGCCGGAAAAAGTCGTCGTCATGCAGCGCAACTGGATCGGACGATCCGAAGGCGCTCGCGTCAGGTTCGCACTGTCGGATGCGACCGGTGACGTGGAGGTGTTCACGACGCGCATCGACACCATTTACGGCGCCACCTTCATTGTCCTCGCGCCCGAGCATCCGCTGGTCGAACGCTTCGCCGCGGCATCGCCTGATCCGGCGGCCTTTCGCGCTCGCGCGCTGGCCTTCCGTTCGCAGGATCGCGACGTCCGGATGAGCGGCAAGGAGGGCTTCGACACCGGCCGGACGGCCATCAATCCGTTTACCGGCGGGGCGATCCCGATCTGGGTGGCGAATTTCGTCCTCGGCGAGTACGGCACCGGCGCGGTGATGGGCGTCCCGGGCCACGACGCCCGCGACTTCGAGTTTGCCAAAACTTATAACCTGCCGATTGCCATTGTCGTGCAGAGCGACACTGCGCCGATTTCCGCAGAGACCATGACCGAAGCTCACGCCGGCGAGGGCCGGCTCGTGAACTCGGGCCAGTTCAACGGCCTGCCATGGGAAGAGGCCAATCGCCGGATGACGACGGCCGCCGCCGAACGCGGTATCGGTCAGGGCACCGTGCAATACCGGTTGAAGGACTGGGGAATTTCGCGCCAGCGTTACTGGGGCACGCCGATTCCGGTCATTCACTGCGACAAGGACGGCGTCGTCGGCGTGCCGTACGAGCAATTGCCGGTCAAGCTGCCCGAAATTACGACGTTCACTGGACGCGGCGACTCGCCGCTGGCCCAGGTGCCGGAGTGGGTCAACGTCATTTGTCCCAAGTGCGGCGGGCCGGCCAGACGCGAAACCGACACGATGGATACGTTCGTCGATTCGTCGTGGTACTTCCTCCGCTTCTGTGATCCGAAGAACGCGAAGCTGCCGTTCGATCCGGCCGATGCGGCGTACTGGATGCCCGTCGATTTCTACAGCGGCGGCGTCGAGCATGCGATTCTGCACCTGCTGTACTCGCGATTCTTCACGCGGGTGCTGCGAGACGTCGGTCTGGTTACGTTCGACGAACCGTTCAAGCGCCTCCTGACCCAGGGGATGGTGCTCAAGAACGGCGCCGTCATGTCGAAGTCGAAGGGCAACGTCGTCGATCCCGACGATATGCTCGCCAAGTACGGCGCGGACGCGCTGCGCCTCTACGTCATGTTCGTCGCGCCGCCGGAGAAGGAAGTCGAATGGAGCGATGCCGGACTCGAGGGCAGCTTCCGCTTCCTCGTCCGCGTGTGGAGGCTGGTCGATCACTGGGCGGAAACCATTGGCGGCGAAGGCATGCCGGCGTGCGGCCCGGATTGTAACGATGCCGAGCGCAGCGTGCGCCGCAAGACCCATGAGACGATCCGCCGCATCACCTCCGACATCGAAGATCGGATGCACCTGAACACGGCGGTTTCGTCGCTGATGGAACTGGTCAACGAGCTGTATTCGTTCAGCGACGGCACGGCGCACGGCGCCCCCTCGAGAAACGAGCCGCCGGCCGGAAAGATGGAGCGCCCTGAGACGATCGCCGTCCTGCGCGAAGCGATCGACGCGCTGGTCCTGATGATTTCACCGTTCGCGCCGCATACTGCCGAGGAGCTGTGGCAGATGCTCGGTCACGTCGGCAGCCTCGACACCGTGAGCTGGCCAGCCTTCGATGCCGCCGTGGCGAAGGCCGCCGAGGTCACGGTACCGGTCCAGGTCAATGGCAAGCTGCGTGGCCGGATTACCGCGCCAATCGACGCCACCGAGGATCAGCTGCGCGAACTGGCTCTCGCGGATGCCGCCATCCGCGCGTACACTGACGGCAAGACGATTCGCAGGGTGGTGGTCGGCAAGGGTCCGCTGGTTTCCATAGTGGTGTCATGATGACGGGAGTGCACGCTGAAGCGATGACCAACGCGGCAGGATCGCGGCGCGGATTTCTCCGCGGCGTTTTCGGGATGTTCTGCGGCGGCGCGCTCTCAGCCTGCGGCTACACGCTGGCGGGCCGCGGCTCGTTCCTGCCGGCGTACATCCGCACGATCGGCATCCCCGCGTTCACCAATCGCACGACCGTCTTCAATCTCGAGACGATGCTGACGCAGAAGGTTCGGGCGGAATTCATCGGCCGCGGCAAATACCAGATCCTGCCGGAAAGCACCGGCGTCGACGCGCTGCTCAATGGCGAGGTCACCGCCGTCAGCATCCAGCCGGCCAGCCTCAACCCGCAGCAGCTCGCGTCGCGCTATGCGATCACGATGCAGGCGCGGGTCGAGCTGCGCGATCTGCGCGAGAACAAAGTGCTGTGGGAGAATCCCGGCATTCTGTTCCGCCAGGAGTACGAAGCCACCACCAGCCGGACCAACACCGATCCGGCGGCGTTCTTCCAGCAGGACACCAGCGGCCTCGAACGCATCAGTTCCGAGTTCGCCCGGACCATCGTCAGCGCCATCCTCGAAGCCTTCTAGTTGCCTGCGCTCAGTCCGGCCGGCGTCCGTAAACAAATTGCCAGCGCCACCGTTGATCCGATTTATCTCGTGCTTGGCGAAGACGAGGTCGAGAAGTCGGCGCTCGCGGCGGAGTTTGCCGAGCTCGTGGAGGACGGACTGCGGGCGTTCAACGTCGAGCGGATTCACGCCGGCGACTGGACCAGCGGCGACCGGCTCGTCGAAGGCGTCGAATCGATCAAGGCGGCGATTCGCACGCTGCCGATGATGGCGCCGCGCCGGGTCGTGACCGTCGCCCAGGCCGAGATGCTGCTGGCGCCCAAACGGGAGAGCGAGGCCGCCGCCCGTGCGCTCGAGCAGTTCGAGGCGCTGGTGAAGCAGCCCGAACCGCAGACCGTGCTCGTGCTGGTCGCGACCACGGTTGACCGGCGCAGCCGCATGTTCAAGCAGCTGCAAAAGCAGGCCACCATCGTCGAGTGCGGTGTGCTCGAAGATCTCGCGGATGCCGAGCGATGGGTGAGAACCCGCGCGGCGGCGGTGGGCGCCGTGATCGATCCGGGCGCAGCGCGTCTGGTCGCCCAGCGCGCCGGGATTGACGTCAAGCGCCTGCGCGGAGACGTCGATCGGCTGCTGTTGTACGCGATGGGGCAGAAGCAGATCACCGCCGATGACGTGCGTGAGGTGACCGGGCCGGCAGCACTACAGGACGATTGGGCGATGACCAACGCCATCGAAGCCGGTCGTGCCGCGGACGCGCTGCGCCAGCTGGCGCTGATGCTCGATGCGGGCGCGCCGGCCGAGAAGATTCTCGGTCAGCTCGGGTGGGTGGTCCGGGCGAAGTTTCCGGCGCTGGCGCCTGGCGAGATTCGCCCGGCGGTCGACGCCCTGTTCCGGACCGACCTCGCCCTCAAGCGGTCCGCGGGCGATCCGCGTGTGCTGCTCGAGCGCCTGGTCGTCGAATTGTGTGCAGGGAAGCGAATCAGGACCGGGCGGCCAGGCGCGTGGTGAGCCGGGACTTGTAGCGGCCAGCCGCGTTCCTGTGAATAATCCCCTTGGTCGCCATCTTGTCGATCAGCGAGATGGTCTGCTTCAGACCGCTCTTCGCGGCTGCGAGATCGTTGCCGTCGATGGCGGCGCGGATGCTCTTGAGGGCGGTGCGAAGGCGCGAACGAAACTGTCGATTGCGCTCGCGGTTGTTGAGACTCTGACGATGCGCTTTGAGCGCGGATGCGTGCGATGCCACGTGATCAATAACCTCCGGAACCCCTAATCTTACCACAATGGCCATCGCCGTCGAGCACTTCACCAGGACCTACACGACCGGCTCGAGTCCGTTCACGGCGGTGGACGATTTGTCGTTTACCGTCGCTGCCGGCGAAATCGTCGGGCTGATCGGTCCCAACGGGGCCGGCAAGACCACGACGTTGCGGTCGCTGGCGGGCATCCTGCGTCCGACCGGCGGTCACGTGCAGATCGATGGCCACGACCTCGCGACTGACCCGCTCGAAGCCAAGCGGCGGCTGGCCTTCATGCCAGACGAGCCCCACCTGTTCGAATATCTGACCGTGGCGGAGCATCTGCGGCTGACCGCGCGCCTCTACTCGGTGCCCGACGTGGAGGCCCGCGCCGCGGCCCTGGTCGAGGAGCTCGAGTTGAAAGGCAAGGAGCAGTCGCTGCCGGGCGAGTTGTCGCGCGGCATGCGGCAGAAGGTCGTGATTGCCTGCGGACTGGTCCGGGACGCGACGACGCTGTTGTTCGACGAGCCACTGACCGGACTCGATCCGATCGGCATCCGGCGGATGCGTCAGACTATCGTCGCGCGCGCGCG
>DASXIR010000009.1:0-19710 GCA_036497895.1 Vicinamibacterales bacterium
GCCGGAGTTTGAGCTCCGTGGCGCCGGTAGTTTTAGCGGATTGTTCGCGAGGATTTTTTCCGCCGGTATGGCGTCCCCAACGGGATTCGAACCCGTGTTTTAGCCTTGAAAGGGCCACGTCCTAGGCCTCTGGACGATGGGGACACACTGGTTGAGGCGTGCCGGGTGGAACACAAAATCATATCACGGCCGCGCTAACCTGCTGCGGCCAAAGCGCGACTGCCGCCCGCCGTTTCGAAGATCGCCTCACGCAGGTCGTGTACGCTACCGGCATGCCGCACGGGTTCCGCCACGGCTTCACGTCAAGAAACCCAGCCACCTGCCTGACGCTGCTCGCGTGGCTGACGTTCGCGGCGCCGGCGCATGCGCAGTACGTGCAAATCGAATCGTTCGAGGTCACGCCATTCGTCGGCGCCAGGCTGGGAGGGACCTTCGACATCGGCGCCTCGCAGGTTTCACCAGTTGCCGCAGCCTGGAACGATGCCACGAGCTACGGCGTGTCCGCCGGTGTCCGCTTCGACGAGCTCTCGCTGGTTGAATTCCGCTGGACGCGATCGAATTCCACGCTGCACTTCGACTCGCCGCTGGGATCGCTGGGGCCGTCGCTCGGTGACGTCACGCTCAATCAGTTCCACGCGGATTTCACCCGCGAATTCGTCATCCCCGAAGTCAAAGGCCTCCGATCATTTCTGATGGGCAGCGTCGGTGCCACGCACGTATCCGGCGCGCACGACGGCTTCACGCGGTTCTCGTTCGGCTTCGGCGCCGGGTTGAAGCAGTTCCTGGGCCCCCACCTCGCGCTACGCGCCGAAGCGCAATGGCTGCCGATCCTGATCGCTCCTGAAGTCAGCTCGTGGGCGTGCGGCACGGTCGGCATCAGCGGCTGCCTCGTCGTCCTCACTGGACCGGTGACGCAGCAGTTCGAATTCAGCGTCGGCCCGGTCGTTCGCTTCTGAGCTCAGGCCTCTCGACGTTTCTTGACGTACGCCGACACCAGCGTCGTCAACACGTCGAGATCGACGTCGCTGAGGCGTTTGATGTGCAGGCAGCCACCCGCCACCTTGTGCTTTCCGAGCTTTCCCAGCAGCGCTTTCGGAGTCTTTGAGGCCCCGACATAAAGCGTGAGCGCCTGCTTGCGCGGCGAGAACGCGATCATCGGCCACGCTGCGGTCTTCCCGTCGGCGTACTCGATCGCCTGACTCCCGAAGCCGACGATGGCAGGACCATACATCCTGGCGGGGGCGCCCGACGCCTGTTTCATCAGTCGCACCAGCGCCGCGCAGTCCTTTCGCCGCTCGTCGCCTTCAAGACGCTTGATGAAGGCCGTTACGCTCTCGCCGGTCGGTTTGGTTTTCGTTTCCGCCACGATCCCTCCTGTTGTTGTGGTTTGTGCGGGCGTCAATCGGCGCCGCCAACGGTTCAGTTCAAAGGATGCACCGGTCGCGATACACTCTGCATACACATCCCGAGGATTCGATGATCGCAATCATGTGGCAATTCGACGTCAAGCCAGGACGCGAAACCGAGTTCGAGCACTTGTACGGGGCCGACGGTGCGTGGACGGCCATGAATCGACACACGCGGTCCTATCTCGGCAGCTCGTTTCTCAACGATCAGAATCTCTCATCGCGATACATCGTCATCGAATACTGGAGCGAGATGCTGGTCTCGGAACCGGCCCGCGGCGTCCGCTCGACCGCGGTCGCGGAGTTCGAGGCGCAACGAACCGCGCTGATCGAGTCGGTGGAACCGATGGGCATCTTCACTGCTCTCGACGTGCCGGATCGGTTCGGGCCGACCTGGTCCCAACGACAGTAGGCGACCGCCTACGCGGTTCGTCGCGCCGGGGCCCCGAACACGTACACGAGAAACCCGCCGAGCGCGATCCCCACGGCAGCGTCGAGGCGCAGCAGCCACGCCCCTGAATCCGCGAACACGTTCAGGACTGCTTCCGCGCGGGCAACTCCGAACCACGGCGTCGCCAGCCCCGCGATGATCAGGACCAGCCCGAGCAGTCGAACCGTCCGCGGTGCCCGCGACGCCGCCGCCGCGAACACGAGCATCAGACCGACGACGACTCTCTCCGCGGCGATTGCATAAAACCCGGCCGGCGTCATCACCAATCGATCCAGGGAGATGCGCAGGCCGGGCGCCGCAAAACTGAACGCGCCAAGGAGAATGACCAGCGCGCCGATAGCGATCCCAATCCGTCGCATGACGGACATCCTGACAGGTTCGCGTCCTGCCGTCGACTTGGACGCGGCGGGACGGCCGGAGTTCGGTTAGTCTAGGCACCGATGCGCCCGCAGCCTCTCATCTGTGTCACGAGTGTCGAAGCCAGCAGCCAGTGGTATCAGCGTCTGCTGAACTGCCGCAGCGCGCACGGCGGCAAGCAATACGAGCAACTGGTGAAGGATGGACGGCTCGTCCTGCAATTGCATAGCTTTGACGCCCACCACCATCACGGCCCGATCGGCGATCGCACCGACCGGCCGTACGGCAACGGCGTGCTGCTCTGGTTCGAGGTCGACGACTTCGACGCGGTCGTGCAACATGCGACCGACATGGGCGTCGAGATGATGCTGCCCCGCCACCGCAATCCGCCCGATGGCGAATGCGGCCCCAACCACTGGGAGTGCTGGATGCGCGACCCCGACGGCTACATCGTCGTTGTCGCCAGCCCGTACGGAACCGCCGACGGTGACTGGCGCCCCGGTCCCGATCTATTTGCGTAGACAGGCACCGCCATAGACCGCGCGCGAGCGAAACGAATCACGGGAACGCGACCTACGTGATGTGAGCAGCCGAAGGCCCGGAAGGACTCCGTGAAATCAGGGTGGCGCGTTCGAATCCTGCTGACGATTGGCGCGGCCGCCGCGCTGCTCGCGCAGGTCGAATCAGCCGCCGACATCCACGTCATGATCTCGGCCGGATATTTCGGGGCCTATTCCGAGTTGGGCCCCGCGTTCGAGCGCGCCACCGGTCATCGACTGATTACGGCGCGCGGGCCGTCACTCGGAGACTCACCCGAAGCCATACCGACGCGCCTGGCACGAGGCGAGGTCGCGGACGTCGTGATCCTCGATGGCGCGGCAGCCGACGAAGTCGGCCAGCGCGGATTCGTGCGCTCCGAGACGAAGGTCGAACTCGCAAGCTCGATGATTGGCATGGTGGTGCCGGCGGGCGCGGCGACGCCGGACATCGGCAGCGTCGCTGCGTTAAAGCGCACGCTGCTTGCGGCGAAGTCGATCGCGTATTCCGACAGCAGCAGCGGCACCTATCTCTCCACCGTGCTGTTTGCAAAGCTGGGCGTCGCAGACCAGGTGGCGGGCAAGAGCCGGAAGGTTCGCGGTCCGCCGTCCGGCGAGCCGGTCGCGGCGGTTGTCGCGCGCGGCGAGGCGGAGATCGGCTTTCAGCAGGTCAGCGAGCTGATTCACGTCCCTGGCATTACCTTCGTCGGCCCGATTCCAGCCGAGGTGCAGCTGGTGACGATCTACGCCGCAGTCCTGACGAAGACGGCACGCGAACCTGAGGCCGCCGACGCCCTCATCCGCTTTCTCGCATCGCCCGAGGCGGTGCCGGTGATCGTAAAGGCCGGACTGACACCAATCCCGGCGCGGTGACGGACGCTCAGTTCGTCGCAATTTTGCGGGCTACGAAGGCCCGCACCACCCGGGCAGATAGTGCGCATCCTGGCTCTTCGCCAGCCTCATCGCCTGGCGGACCGACGCAGCAAAGTGCGCTTTGACTTTCCGCCGATCGAGGCGACGCCGAAGGAAGTCCGCCCACAGGAACTCGCTGAACGGCGTCGTGTCCTTGGCGAAGCCCCCGGCGCGCCGCAGCTCGCCCGCAAGACTGCGAAACGGATCGTCTTTCATCTGGTCCACCCGCTTCGGAATTTTCGCGAAACTGACCCGGTGACCCCCAGCGTCGTACGGGTGCACCCAGCTGTGGTGATCGAGCACGATCCAGAACTGCTCCGGCTCGAGCATGCTCAGATCGGCAATCACCGTCACCAGGACCTGCTCGATGCCTTCGCTGAGCAACGCCAGCGAGAGATGATGATGATCGATGATGTAATGGCGATGGTTGGGGCCGAGGATCACCGGAATCATGTGGTCGCCGAGAAACCGGCCAATCTTGCGGGTCGGCCGCTTTCGCAGACTGCGGCGTTTTTCCTTGACCTCGCGCAGGCCGACCGTGATCTGCGTCGGACGCAAGCGCGCGATCGGAACCGGTGTGAGGACAGGATCTCGAACAAGGGCCATGGACAACCTCTATCTCCGGTTTTTTCGGCGATCGTCGCGGTTCGACGGCGGATCAGGGCGGCGATCGGTCATCTTGAAGATGCCGTGGACGAGCAGCGCGACACCGGCGAACAGCAGGCAGGCTGCGGCCACGAATCCCCAACCCGTGAGCACGGGTGCGAGTGTGCGCCAGCCTTCATAAAAAATCCAGATTACCTGGGCCGCGGCACGAGGAACACTCGATTGAACGCCGCATGATCGACGAAGTATCGCCGCGAAATCGAACCCGAGATTGCCGGACTGATGTCCCTGGACGGCGTGTTCATCTGTATCGACGCAAAGCGGCCGCGATCGACCGCTGCGATGAGCGGTCGTTGATCGATGCGGCCGAGAAGTATTTGCTGTCCTGTATTGAACACGTCGACCTCAACCGGTTTTCCGGACCAGAAGCACAGCGCAAGCTCTTCGCATATCGCAGGCCCGCGCTGGGCGCCCAAGAACGCAATCTGCTCCGCCGCGTCAACGGTTTCGGCCGCGCGTGGATTGAGCCAATAGTCTGTGGCCGCGTGGTCGGGCTTGAACGCGGCCAGCGCCGCGATGACCGGAACGATCGCGCAGCCGGCCATCATGGCGGTCGATGATCGCAGGGCACCCAGAGCCGGACGGCCGCCGGCGCGTTCGAGCGCGACGGAAGCGCCGAGGCAAAGCGCCCAGTCCGCATCAAAGAACACGTTCCAGTTGACGCCGGCTCCTGCTCCCAGCACTGCGCCGATGACCGCGGCCACACCGACGTAGATCGTGACGAAGATGACGGCGGAGTCGCGCCAATGCTTTCGAAACAGCCGCACCTCGAAGAAGATCAGCACCAACCCGCGCAGAAGCCATTGCGCCATCATCCAGAGGCCCTTCAACGGCAGGAAGACTCGCGGCAGCACCATCGATTCGATCACCGGCGTCCCGAACCCTGCGACGCATATCCCGGCGGTCGCCGCGCCGGCAACGACGATCGCCGCCGCTAGAAACCAGGCGCGCCGGCGATCAATACACGCGAGCCACAGTACGCCGGCGATCGGAAGGGCGACGAGGTTCTGCTTCACGAATACTGCGACGACAAACATCACCGCCGCGACGACCAGCGCGGCGCGTCCGGAGCTGACGCGCAGCAGCGCAACCAACCCGACGCTCGCAATCGCTTGCCCCATCATCTGCGGGTCGTCGATGCCGACGTAGTCCGTGAAGACAAGGGTCGTGGCGGCGAACAGCAAGGCACCGAAACACGCGTGCGCGCGGCGGCATCCGAATGCCACCGCGGCCTCGATGAGCACGATCGTCCACACGCTGAACGAGATCAGCGCGAGCCAGCGTCCGGCGACGATCGGATCGGGCATGATCCTGGTCGCAGCGGCAACGGCGAGGAAGGACAGCGGAGGGTAGTTGTTGAAAAAATACGGACGGCCGGCGGTATACAGCGGCTGCCCCGCCACGACGTCGGCGGTGTGATACGCGTTCCAGCCTTCGTTGTAGTTGAGAGGGACGTGTAAAGGCAACGTCAGCACAACGCGCACCAGGGCGAGGCAGCCCCCACCGAGCAGAGCCGCCCACACCAGGAATCGGACGGTGCGGTCGCGAACCTCGACATTCCGGTGCGTTTCGCTCGAGTCGGCCGGCGGCATGGGTCATTCTATGGGGCGAGCGCGATCCTTGCAGGTATCGGATCAACCTTTCGTAACCCGAAATCCACTGACTTTCCTTATGCGGACCGTGCTGGACTCCCACCGCGGGAACACGCGACGATAGGGCATCCTGTTAACCCGAGTCTGAAGTCCTTGCGCCAACTCACGATATGGCTGGTCGTCATTGCGTGCTCCGCCCGGTTTGCGGCGGCGCAACCGGCCACGGGTACGCTTGCCGGGCTGGTAACCACCCAAGCCGGAACCGTGCGCTTGCCCGGCGCGGCGGTGACGGTCGTCGATCGGGGCACGCAACAGGTGACACGTCTGTTCTGCGGGGAGGACAGCACCTTCGCCTCGGAGAGTCTGCCCGCCGGTGACTACGACGTAACCGGATCGCTCGAAGGCTTCGTGCCGACGACGGTGCGGGTGCATCTCACACCGGGTCAAGCTGTGAACGTCGCGATTGACCTGCCGATCGCCATGCTGACGCAGCGGGTCGACGTGACAGCGTCGAGTCCCGTCTCGGCTGAAGGCACGCTGTCGCCAAGCGACGGCCTCAGCAGCCAGGACATCGACCAGTTCGCGCCCGGCGGCGGGCTGTCGGGATCGCTGCGTCTGCTGGCGAGTGTTCTCGAAACGCCTGGCGGTTTCAGCATCAAGGGCGGCCGTCCGAGTCAGGCCGGAATGCAGATCGGCTCGAGCACGCTGGCCGACACGGCGACTGGGCTGAGCCACATCTCGCTGCCTGACGACGCCATCGACTCAGTCGCGGTTCTGCCCAACCCTTACGCGGTCGAATACGGGCGATTCTCTTCTGGCCTCGTGGTGATTCAGACAAAACGAGCCGCCGATCAATGGAAGATCCGGCTCAACAACTTTTCACCGGCGTTTCGAACCAAGCGAGGGTCGCCGGTGAACCTCTATGGGATCGGGTACTGGGCGCCGAGGCTCGAGGTCGGCGGTCCGATCGTCAAGGACCGCTGGTTCCTGGAGCAGACCGCGCAGTTTCGCTACGCCGCGAGCGATGTCGCAAGCCTGCCGCCGAACGAGCTCAAGGTGTCCCGGGCGTTCAGTTCCTTCACGCGCGTTGACGGAAATCTATCGCCCAACCAGACGCTCGTGGCAACGGCGGGCTTCTTTCCCGGCGTGGCGCTCGACGCAACCCTCGGCACCTTCACTCCGCCGCCAGCCACCGTCGATCTGAACACATCCACAACCGAAGCCAGCGTCACGCACCGGGTGGTCTGGAGCAATTCGCTGTTCAGCGAGACGACGGTGCACGAGCACGACTACCGGACCGACGTGCGTCCACAGGGGACGGCGACGATGCAGCTGTTGCCGGATACCACCCTCGGCAACTTCTACAACCAGCAGAATCGAAACACCGGCACCGAGCAGATCGTCGAGACCGTCTCAGGGACGCACAACATCCTGGGCGTCCTCAACCTTTTCAAGGCCGGAATGGACGTGCTCCACAACTCGTACGACGGCAACAGCGTCAGCCGGACCGTGTTGATCGAACGCGCGGACGGCTCGCTCGCTCGCAGCCTTGATTTTTCAGCGCCCGTCACGACGCAATCGACTGAAACGACGGATCTCGCCCTGTTCGCGCAGGACCGACTCCAGCCGAACGCCAACTGGTACCTGGAACTCGGCGCGCGCGTCGATCGAGATGGCATCGTCGGCCGCTTCAACGTGACCCCGCGCATCGGCACCGCGATCGTGCTGACCCCATCGGGCAATGCGGTACTCCGCGGCGGGTTCGGCTTGTTCTACGAGCGGACGCCGTCAACCGCAGCGGTGTTCGATGACTTCGAAAGTGAAATCGACACGCGATTTGCGAGTGACGGCACCACGCCGCTCGGGCCGCCGGTCGCGTTCACGCACGTCACCGAGCCTTTGCGGACGCCGAGCAGCCGGACGTGGGACATCGGCTATGACTATCGGCTCAACAGCCACTGGTCGTTCCACGCCACCGCACTCGATCGGGAAGGCAACCACGAGTTGATCGTCAACCCGGTCCAGGTCGGGACGGTCGGCCAGCTGCAACTGACGTCCACCGGTCAGTCGCTGTATCGCGGCCTGGAGGTCGGCGTCCACTTCAGTCATAACCCGTCGGCCGACTTCAACGCCAGCTACACGTGGTCGATGGCTCGTGCCGATCTCAACAGCCTCACCAACTACTACGATGCGGTGATGGCGCCCGTCATCGGCGTCAACGCATATGCTCCGAGCAGCACAGACGTGCCGCACCGGCTGACCGCGCGAGGCCGTGTCATGCCGACCAATCGATGGCTGCTGCTCGGCATTTTCGATTGGCACACCGGCGTACCGTACTCGATCGTTGACGAGTCGCTCGACTTCGTCGGTCCGCGGAACAGCGAGCGCTTCCCCGACTTCGTCCGCCTGGAAGTCGGCATCGAGCGACGTTTCAAAGTCGGCAAGCTGCAGCCGTGGATCGGCGTGCGGGTCTGGAACGCGCTGAACACCTTTCTACCGAACGACGTCCAGGCCAACCTCGGCTCGCCGGCGTTCGGGTCGTTCTACAACTCGGAATACCGGCAGTTCCGCATTCAATTGAGGTTCGAGCGCTAGATGATCCGGAGGCAGTTCATCGCCGCGGCTTTTGCGGTGCTCGCCTGTTCGATCACAGCCGATGCTGCCTGGGCCGGCGACGCCGTGCCGCAGCGGCTGTTGACGCTCGAACGGGCGGTCGCGTCCGACTCCGAGAATCTTGTACTGGCGGCCGAATACCGGCAGGTCATCATCGAGACCGCGCAGTTCGATCGTGCGATCGATTTTTTTCGCCGGATCGTCAAGAATCGCGACGGCGCCAACGTCCAGCTCAGCCTCGCGCTCTCCTATGTGGACAAGGTGCCGACGTCCGGCGACATCAAGCGGCTGTACCTCGGCCGCGACGCGATGAGCGCGCTGACGAAATCGATTGCGCAGCGCCCGACCGTCCTGGCCTACTTCCTGCGCGGCGTCATCAACCTCTATTACAACCGCTCGATCTTCAATCGAACGGACAAGGGGGTTGCCGATCTTACCGAGGCGCTCAAGCTAATCAACCGCGACACGCCGCCGCTGCTCGCGGCCCGCGCGCAACGAGCGCTCGGGGACGGCTATTTCAGACTCGGACAACTTGCCAGGGCGCGTGAGGTGTGGAGCGCCGCCGCGGTCCAGAATCCCGACGACACCGCGCTGCAGGATCGTCTGCACCACGACGGCCAGCAGCTCGAGTGGATCGTGGGCGCCGCGCTGGCGGCCGAACATCGCGTCGATACGAGCCTCGCCGGCCTGCTGCCGACACACTAGGTGATTTCTTCTGGCTGCGCCAATCTTCGTTGAGCCGAAAGGAACTGGTGGAACGCCGGGCTGCCCCGCTTCTCATGTTTCAGCATCCTGAAGATCTCTGCGTTGACACCCGTTCGGGCACGTCGGGTGGCGCCTGCATTCAGCGGCGCGTACAACCTCATCGGCACGTAGACCGGGCGTCTTCCCTCTGCCTCGTAGACGCGCCGATGAAAGTCGTGGTCGTCGTTGCCGAGAAAGAAACATCGCTCGTCCAGCGACCCGAACCGTTGGAGATCGGATTTGCGCAGCGCCCACGGTCCGCGCGGAACGGTCTCACATCGAAAGCGACGTCCCCTGAGCGGTTCGACGAGATCCGGGGTATCGATCCGCGTTCCATGCAGGCCGACACCATCGTTGCGGCCGAGACCGAACAGCGCGCGCGCCAGCGGTCCGCGCAGAGCGAGGAAACTGTGACCGCACCGGCCGGACACGGCGGCCGGCAGGGCGCTGAGTGCCAGCGTCTCGATCAACAGCGCATCGAAGCCCGGCTCCCGCACGTGAATATCGGACTGGATCTCGACAATGACGTCCGTCTCGGCGAGGCGAAAGCCGATGTTGTCGCAAGCGGTCTCGTACACAGGCACGGGATTCCGTACGATTGTCGCGCGCGCCAGGAGCGGACAGGCCAGCGCCTCCAGCGCGTCGCGGGCGCGCTCGGGCGTGCCGTCCTCGGAGCCATCGTCCACAAGAATCCAGTCGAATGGGAGCGAGACCACACGGGCCGTCGCCTCGATGTACGCCTGAATTGTCGAGGCGCAGTTGAACGTCGGCGTGACGATGGTGAAGCGCGGCGTACAGTGGCGCTTCGACACGTGATAGCTGAGACAGGGTGCTTCGCGAAGACGGTGAGGCGAGGGCGTGTTGAGGAGATCCTTGAAGTAGCGCCCGTCCTGGTAGTCCGCGAAGAATTGCTGAATCGTGTCGAGGCTGTACATAGCAGGATGGAATCGCGATGAGCGCCGATCTCGTGGTCGTCACGGCAGCTTCGTCGAATCATTTCGGCGCGCTGGTCCAGATGCTGGCGTCGCTGCGCGATCTCGATGCGCGCGTCGAGTGCTACGACATCGGGCTGACGCCTGCGGAAGCCGACGCGCTTCCCCGCTGGCCTCGAGCCGTCCACCGGACGTTCAATTATGACGCGCACCCCCCTCACATGCACGTGACCGTCAACGCCGGCGAGTACGCCTGGAAGCCGGTGATCGTCGCCGAGGTGATCGACCGTGTCCGAGCGAGCGCCGATCCGTGCGACGTCCTGTGGGCGGATGCGGGCTGCTACTTCGAGTCGCTCAGCGTCATCAAGGCGCGGATAGCCGCCAGCGGGTTGTGGGTTCGCCGTTCGGCGGGGACCATGCGCGACTGGACACATCCCGGAATGTTTGCGTGGTTGGGCGCCGATGCCGAGGTGTACGGAGACAGGATCAATGCCGATGCGACGCTGGTCGGCTTTGCGGTCGGCAGCGCTGCCGATCGGCAGGCGGCCCAACGCCTGTACCAGGGCCTGGTCGCTCCCTGGCGGGACTGCGCGATGGCGAAGGATTGCATCGCTCCCTCGGGCTCGTCCCGCAAGAACCATCGCCAGGATCAGTCAGTGTTGTCGTATCTCGTACACCGGGAAGGCTACGCTTTTGCTGATGACGATCCGCGCCAGCTCGGCATTCTCACGAAGTGCGACCGCTGGTTCTATCACTACATTGGATTCGGCGTGCCGCGGCGACTATACGCGTACACCTGCCTGTCGTGACGCGATGAGCGTGCATCAGTGATTGCGATCTCGCCGGAGACACATTACGAGCTGTACCACGACTGGAGGAAGGCGCTCGCGGTCTGCCGGGGCATCGCCGACGTCGCGCCGCCGGCGCCGGTCACGTTCCACATGTTCTGGCGCCAGTCGCGTGGCGCCTTCTGGCTGCGGCGGCGGCCGTTCGGACGAAAGCAGGCGCTGCCGGTAAAATCGTTCTTCGCCACGCAGGATCTCTCGCGATGCCAACTGATCCTGTGGTCCGACGAGGACCTGACCGGCAATCCCTGGTTGAAGGCGTTTGACGGCGTACTTACACACCGTTTGTACTCGGTCGAGGACGAGGCGCGAGGCACTGCGCTCGAAGCACTTCCCGGCCTGTACCGGCAGCAGGATCGCAAGGTATGGCGCGACGGCGACCTCTTCAGGATTCTCGCGCTGCACAACTACGGCGGCGTGTACGTGGACATGGACATGGTTCTGCTGCGCAACCTCGGCGCATTGCTTGGTAAAGAGTTCGTGTATCAGTGGGACGATCTCGACGGCGTCTACAACGGCGCGATCATGTATGCAGAGAAAGGGGGCCGGTTGACGCGAGAGCTGGTCGCCGGGGTGATCGAACTTCCGGCTGGCGAATTCAACTGGGGCAAGGCAAATCTTCGCCGGGCGATCGACCGCGGCGCCGACGTCGCGATCTACCCGTCACCGTTCTTCGACACGGAGTGGACGGCCAACCCGTCATTCGAGCCGTTCAACCGGACGCCGGAAAGCGGCGAGCTCTATGACGGCGCGTTTGCGTGGCACTGGCACAATCGTTGGGACGAGCCCATCGAGGACGGCAGCAAGTTTCAGCGTCTCGAGGAGATCGCCGATGCGGCGCTCCTCGCCCGCGGTTTCGCCGTCGGGCCGGCTGGCGTACGATGACTGAGCCCGCTTCCACATCGCGAAGCCTCTTCACGCAGTTCGCGCGCGTCTGGCGTTTCGTCTGGGCCGAGAAACGGGTCTATCTGCGCGGGTCGGCGTTTGTGGCGCTGAGCATCGCCACGGCGCTCGCCTATCCCTACGTCATCCGCCTCATCATCGACGATGCCATCCAAGGCGGTCAGATCGAGCGCCTCAATCAGCTGTCGCTGACGATGGTGGTGATCCTGCTGGTCGAGGCCCTCTCGACTTGCGGACGCGATTACTACTTCGGCCTGGGTGCGGGTTGCGTAGGCGTCCGGATTCGACGGGCGCTGTTTCATACCTTGCTGCGGCAGGACATCGCGTTCTTCGACAGCCGCGACACGGCCGCCATCACCACCCGTCTGTGGTCCGATGTCCCGCCGCTCGAACACGTCCTCGGCGAGGAACTGGCGGAAACGCTGCGCGCCGCCATATTCAGCATCTGCGGTACGGGACTGCTGTTTTACACGTCGCCGCGACTGACCTTTCTGATGCTGATCGCCATTCCGCCGATCGCGTACGCGACCTCCGTCCTTGGCCGCCGCGTGAAAGTGATGTCGGGGTATCTGCAGGAAGCCCAGGCCAGTGCAGGTGCCGCCGCCGGCGAGGTCCTGGCGGGCGTCCGCACCGTCCGCGCGTTCGGGAGAGAGGACGCGGAAGGCGCCCGCTACGACCGCCTGCTCGAAGGCGCGCTCGAGTTCGTGCGAAAGAAATCGGTATCCCGGGCCGCGCTCGGCGGAGTATCGCTCATCGCCGGCGAATGTGCGGCGCTGCTCGCGATCTGGGTCGGCGGCCGGATGATCGTCGCGGGCCAGATGACGACGGGCGGGCTCGTCTCGTTCATCCTCTATGCACTCTTCGTCGCCCGTGGCTTTCGAAGTGCCTCCCGGTTTTCGGCGGAGGCGTTTCGCGCGGTCGGGTCGATGGAATGGTTGCTCGATCTGATCGACTCTCAGCCGCAAATCCCGCTGCACGGTGGCGAGACGCCAGACAGCACCGAGGCGTCAATCACGCTCGAGCAGCTCCGGTTCAGATATCCCACGCGTCGGGATGTCGAAGCGTTGCGCGGCATCGACTTGACCATCGCGCCTGGTGAAGTCGTGGCGCTGGTCGGAAAATCCGGCTCGGGCAAGTCCACGCTGCTGAATCTCATCCTCCGCTTCTACGACCCCGACGAAGGACGCGTCCTGGTCGGCGGCCGGGATGTGCGTCGCCTCGATCCCGCATGGCTGCGGTCGCAGATTGCCACCGTCATGCAGGAGCCGACATTGTTCTCGCGAAGCGTCGCGGACAACATCCGTTATGGGGTCGAGTCGAGCGACGCCGGCGACGTCGCATCGGCCGCTCACCTGGCTCGGGTTGACGAGTTCATCGAACGCCTTCCCGAACGCTACAACGCCCAGGTCGGCGACCGCGGAGTGCAGTTATCGGGCGGACAGCGACAGCGGGTCGCCATCGCCCGCGCACTCCTGCGACGGCCCAAGATCCTGATTCTCGACGAGCCGACCAGTGCGCTCGACGCCGAACTCGAATCGGTCGTCCACGATGCCCTGCAGGCGATCGACTATCGACCGACGACTCTGATCATCGCCCACCGCCTCTCCACTGTCGCGTCGGTCGATCGGGTCGTGATTCTCGATCAGGGCCGGATCGTAGCGAGCGGAACGCATCAGGAGCTTTTGGGTTCGTCGGCGTTCTACCGGCAGCTCGTACACACGCAGCTGGTG
The DNA here is from genome assembly GCA_036497895.1 of Vicinamibacterales bacterium. Taxonomy (GTDB): domain Bacteria; phylum Acidobacteriota; class Vicinamibacteria; order Vicinamibacterales; family CAVVIG01; genus CAVQFC01. Next base: position 13,688 of record DASXIR010000009.1, read on the forward strand.
GCGCAATGATCACGGCGGGTTGGTATCGATCAGAGAACCCGGCGCCGCCGGTTCGACGGTCGCTCCGGCGAGCGGCGCGAGACCTGCTTCTGTCGTGGCTGCCGGTTCAGGAGGTTCGAGGACGCGTGATGGTGCTGACGTCGCGGCACGCCTTGCCGAGGCTCACCAGCAAAGGCATCGAGTCGCCGTTTCACGGTCTGTTCTCGGAGTTTCATTCGGTGCTGGGCGCGCTCGCCTACGCTGAGGGGAACGGCGCCATCGGCGTGCGCGTGGATTTCGATAGTCCGATCTACGTCGAGGCCGGGTATCCGTCCAACTGGTGGGAGATCTTCTTCGAGCAGGCCACCATGTATGTTGGCGGACGGTCAACCCCGGACCGCGTTCGCGGCTCCGACGCTGAAGTGCGTCTGGACAGCCGGTTCCGGAAGATCGGCCGGTTCGGCGGATTCTCCGATCTTGTGCAGGGTGCCACGCCGTATCTCTACCCCATGACGTTCGGACTGAGCCGGGCAGAGTTACATCGCCTGATTGTGGACTACGTGGACGTGCGTCCAGAAATCCTTGACGCGTCCAGGCAGCTGATGTCCCGGACCTTCGATCCCAACGCCTACATCGTCGGCGTCCACTATCGCGGAACGGATGCGACCTACCGATGGTCCGGGAAGCTCTCACACTATCGAACGGCGCCGGTGCCGTACACCACCTATGCCGACGAGGTGCGCCGCGTGATCCGGGCCGCACGGCCGCAACGCTTCCAGTTGTTCATCGCAACGGACGAAGTCGAATTCCTGGAGTTCATGCGTGGGCAGTTTCCCGACGCGATCGTGACATCCGAGGAGTCGCCGCGCGTGCCTGCCGGCAGCAAGGGCATCCACCTCGATCCGTCTTTGGGCTTTTCGAATTATTTGAAGGGGCGTTCAGTACTGGTGGACTGCCTCACCCTTGCCGCCACCGATTACCTCGTCAAGGGGCGCTCGAACGTGTCGGACGCGGCGCTGATCTTCAACCCTTCCCTGCCATACTCGTTCCTCCCTGATATCGAGGTTGCGGCGCTCTCTCATCCTTCGGGTGCCACTGAACCGTGTCGTCCGATGGCGACCGATCGGTAGTCCTTGGTCTGATGATGTAATCGTACAGGGTCATCTGCCGATTCCGCAGAAACTCGACCAGCAGCGCCGTCCACGACGAGTACGAATGGAGTCCCGCGTAGAACTCCGGCGCCATGCGCCGAACTTCCGGTAACCGCGACCAGGGAATCGTCACCAGATCATGGTGTTCGTTGTGGTAGCCGACGTTGAAGCAGACCTTATTGAGCGGCCCGTAGTAGGAGTAGGTTTCCTGATCCGGTCTGCGCGCAAAATGCTCCTGGATCCAGCGCGCACCGAGCGGGTGCAGGCCGATCGCGAACACGGTCGACGCGATCAGATACTTGAACGGACCGGCGCCGGCCAGCGCGGCCAGCAGTCCGATGCAGACGAACTGAATCACGATATTCGCCGCGGTCCACCCGTCCATGAGACGCACTTTCAATCGGTTCGGGCGAACAGCGCCCTGCACGACGATTGTGCCGGCCAGCCACACTGCCTTTGCGAATCCCGAACGGCCGATGACCGCGGACTCGGTCGGTCCCGGAACGCCCGCGTCCAGATCCATGTCCCCCATATGGCGGTGATGTAACAGGTGATACTTGGCGAACGAAATCGCGCTCGGGACGACCAGCGGAAGATTGGCGACGATGCTGATCAGGCGATTCGGTGTGCGGGATCTGAAAACCAGGTTGTGACTGCAATCATGAATCAGCGCCCACAGCGCGTGATCGATTGTCGCGCCGACGATGTACGAGCAGGGCAACCACCAGATCCAGCCACGCCCGCCCAGCAGCAGCGCCAGACCGATCTGCGCAATCACGAGGCAGACGATCCAGATCGCCGTGGTCGGCGAATATCCAGCCAGGCGGCGCAGCTCCGGATGGGCGGCAAGCATCCGTCGTCCGCGCTCCGCGTGCGGCTCGCCATGGGTGACGCGGATGTAGTCGAGAGTGCTCAAGGGTTCACGGTGACGTCCGGCACGCTCATTTGCAAGTAGAGTTTCCGTAATGGCTGATGGCCGGTTCGAGCTACGTTTGCTCCTGCCAACGTAGCACACGTAATGCCCGGAGCGTGTTCCACCGGCTCGCCTGCCCTACCGATTCGTCGAACGGAAAAGAGAGCGACTCGTCGTACGAACGCTCGAGGAGCCAGCGACCGTCGGCCTGACGCCGGCTCTGGACCAGCTGCACGGCGTCACTGACGCGCTCATCAGGCGGACCACCAGCCGCTCTGAAATAGTCGAGCGCACGCAGGATGTCGTAGTGGTAGCGCGGCGGAAAGGCGAATTCGAGGAACTCCGGATTCGCAACCTCGCCCGTCGAGCGCCGCCGGAACAGACCGCGTTCGAGCAAGTACTCCTCGCCGCGTTGTCTCGACGCCGCAATCTCCGGCGCGGAGCCGACGGCGCGCTCGTACTCGAGCAGTCCCTCGAGCACGCAGATGGTGCTGTGGTACGACGAGCGCAGGCTCTTCGGCGCATCGCAGTTCCAGCCGCCGTCCTCGAGTTGTTCGCTGACCAGACGCCGGGCGAGGCTCTTCGCCGGGTGCCCGAAGTACCCGCCAAGCGCGAGCGCGCCACCGTTGATGCAGGGTTCGATCTCGCCTTCGAAGAACGGCATGTTGCCGAATTCCTTGTCCCACCGGAAACCGGCATCGAGGCGGGCGATCGTCGAATCGACTCCAGGGTCGGCGCGATCAACCCCGGTCGCACGCAGGAGCTGCAACATGAAGAGCGTCGGCAACCAGTCGGGCGAGCCGGAGCGGTGCCAGTATCCATCCGGCCCCTGCGCCGCGAGAATTCTTGCGCCCAGGCCGTCGCACGGTACACGGGCGCGCTCGGCCGCGACGGCCTCGGCCGACGCGTTGGTCAGATCTCGCATCGCCTGCCAGCGGATCGCCGGGTCCGAATCGAGCAGCCATTCGATCGTATCCACGTCGCGATATTACACTCGCTTGCAAACTCGCCGTCTCTTTTGACACCTGCCGCGGCCTGCGTGACCGACGCAGCGCTGAAGCGCGCGGGTGTGACAACAAAGGACATCTCGCTTCGGCGCGGTTTGGTATAACGCTCCGCAGAATGTTCCTGGAAACACTGGTGCAGGATGTGCGCTACGCGGTTCGCGACCTGCGCGCCGCGCCATTGTTTTCGAGCGTGGCCATCCTGACACTGGCCGTCGGCATCGGAGCAACGACCGCCATCTTCAGCACGGTCAACGCCACCCTTCTTCGACCTCTCCCCTACCCCAGAGCCGGCGAACTGGTCGATGGACACACCCGACTGACGGACGGCCGCGCTACGAGCGGTCTGGTCTCTGGAGCGGAGATCGATGCGCTGAGGCGAATGCCATCCGTCGTGGCGCATGCGTCCGCAGTCACCGGACTTCCGATGGACCTGACGGTGCTGCGCGACGATGGGACGGTGATGCCGATTGCCGCCAGCGGCGTGGCCGCCGGATTCTTCGAGACCCTTGGCCTGCCGATGACACTCGGACGAGCGTTCTCGAGCGACGAGCACGTGCCGTCCGGCCGCGAGGCACCGACCTCGGTGATTATTTCAATGCGGCTCTGGACCTCGATGTTCGGACGCGATCGCGGAGTCATCGGCCGGCCTCTGCATCTGGCGGAGTTTTCCGGCGCCAGCACTATCGTTGGCATCGCATCGCCCGATCTCGACATGCCACACGGGGCCGATGCCTGGATCAATCTGAGATTGTCGCCCAGTGACGGCGGCCACGGGTTCAAGGCGATCCTCCGATTGCAGCCCGGCGCCAGCATCACCGCACTCGAGTCCGCCGGACGGATCGCGATGGCGGAGCTCGGCCGGACGATTCCCAACGCCGTCGGACGAGAGTACGTCTTCCAATCGCTGCTGGCGTCAACCGTAGGCGATCTTCGCCCGACGCTGCTGATCGTCCTCGGCGCGACGGCGCTCTTGCTGGTGCTGGCGTGCATCAACGTCACCAACCTGTCCCTCGCCAGGGGCGTCGCGCGCGCTCACGACGTGGCGATGCGCAGCGCGCTTGGCGCCTCGCCTGGTCGCCTGGTGCGACAGCTGCTGACCCAGTCGATGATCCTCTCGATCGCGGGCGCAGCCGCGGGCACGACACTGGCTTTTCTCGCGGTGCGCGCGTTCATGATCGCCGGCGGCTCACAATTGCCGCGCCTCGAGACGGTCCCGATCGATGCCCGCGTCGCCACGTTTGTCATCGTCGCCGTTGTGTTCACCGGAATCGCAAGCGGTCTGGCACCGGCGATGCGGCTCGTCGGCACGGACGTGAAGGCACTGCTGGCGGACGGCTCGCGTCGTTCGACTCCCAGTCGCAAGATCTCGCGCCTGATGTCCGCCATGGTCGTCGCGGAAGTCGCGCTCGCGATTGCGCTGGTCGCCGGCGCAGGATGGCTGATCCAGAGCTACAACCGGCTGCGAGCCACCGATGCCGGCTTCTCTGCCAGCGGTCGTCTGGTGATCGAGATCCGACCGGTTCAAATGTTTCGCGACCACGGGCCGGCGGACGCGTGGTCCGAAGAACTGCTCAACCGCGTGCGCGCCACGGCAGGCAGTGCGGTCGTAGGATCCGCGTGGACCTACCCGCTCGGCGCCGACCGCGATGGCACGACCAATGTCGAGCTCACGGCCGACGCACCGCACCCCGATCGCGTGCAATCGAGCCACATGCGCATCGTCAGCCGCGGCTTCTTCGAGGCGATGGGTATCCGGCTGCTCGGAGGACGACCGTTCAATGCCGACGATCGGCGCGGCACTGAGCCTGTCATCGTCGTCAATCGCAGCTTCGTGCGGAAGTTCGTGGGTAGCCGAGATCCTCTGGCGACCCGGATTGCATTCGGATATCCGGACGTAGACAGGCAGAAGCCAAGCCGAATTATTGGCGTGGTGGACGATGTGCGCTACGCGTCGCTGGCGGTTGACGCGGAACCGACGTTCTACATACCGAACACACAGGAAATCTGGCCCAACGTGCGACAAACGGTCGTCGTCGCTCCCGGGTCGGGAGATCCGATCGCGCTCGTCGAACGAATCCGGGCGGAGCTACTCCGCTTCGATCCGCAGCTCCTGCTCACCTTCACCGCGGCGCCGCAGCTCATCGATGCGGCAACCACACACCAGCAGCTGGGTATGTCGCTGATGCTGGCGTTCGGCGCGGCCGCTCTCCTGCTCGCCGCGGTCGGCGTCTACGGCGTCATCGCGTACGTGGCGTCGAGCCGGCGGACCGAACTGGCGACGCGGATGGCTCTCGGCGCCACACGGGGTCACGTCTTCTGGCTGATGATGGGCTCGGCTCTGCGTGTCGCACTGGTCGGCGGCACGATCGGAATCGGCCTCGCTTACGCCGGCGGACGACTGCTGGCAAGCAGCGTCTTTGGCATCTCGGCTGGTGATCCGTTCGTTCTCGCAAGCGCTGGAGGCGTCGTGGTGATCGTGGCCGCGTTCGCGACGTTGATTCCCGCCATCATGGTGAGCAGACAGGATCCAATTCGTGCCCTACGGGCGGATTGACCGATCGCAAACGCGCTACCATCGGTACGCCCATGACGTGTACGACGTGCCACGACGTCCACTGGACTTGTGAGCATCATCCGGATCTACCGGTCAACCATGACGACCAGTGCAGCGGCGCCGCTGCGCCATGTCCCGACTGCCGGTCGGCAGAGGGACAGCCGCCATTGCCGGACGGCTGGATCTCGATCGACGCGATCGAGCGGGAAGTCAGCGAAGCGCCGCACCAGGCACGACGCAAAGATCCGGAATAGTCTGAGCCGTACGGCGAGCGCCTGACGCAGTCCCCGATGGAGGCGTCAGATGATCAGCCTGAAGGTACCGGCCCTTTTCGTGGTTGCCGCGCTGATGAGCGCAAACACGCTGCATGCTCAGGAATCGCTCGTTCATCCCCTGCACGACAGCGTCGCCCAGGCGGC
>DASXIR010000010.1:0-2047 GCA_036497895.1 Vicinamibacterales bacterium
GATGAACACCAGCAGTTCGGTGTTCTGATCGTTCACCGCCTCGCGCCTGAACAACCATTTGAGCAGCGGAATCTCGCCCAGGCCCGGCGTCTTGTCGGTGTTGTTGGTCGTGGTGCTGGTGTAGATGCCGCCGATGACGGTTGTCTGTCCGTCGCTGACCAGCACCTGCGTGACTGCGCGCTGGGTGTTGATCGGCGGGATGCCATTGATTGAACGGCTGAAGTCCGGCGTCGCGTTCTCCAGATTAATCAGCATGATGACGGTGTTGGCGGCGGTTATCTGCGGTGTGACTTTCAACGTCAGCGCGGCATCCTTGAAGCTCACCGTCACGGTGTTGTTCGCGGTCGTCTGAATCGGAATCTGCACGCCCTGGGTCATTTCGGCGGCGATGTTGTTCTGCGTGGTCACGCGCGGCGTCGACAACAGGCGGCCGTTGCCGCTCGACTCGAGCGCGGTCAGCGCCACGTCGAGGTTGAAGGCGCCATTGACCGATCCAAGTGCGAGCCCGATCGCGTTCGGTGCTGCCGCAACCCCAAGGTTCACGGCGGTGCCGGCGGGCGGAGCGGTAGTGCCGCCTGCCGCCTGGCCGGTCAGCGAACCGCTGTTGGGGAACGCGAGACCCGTGGTGTTGCCCAGCGTCGGATCGACCTTCCCGTTGAACCCCCACTGGACGCCCAGCGCGCGTGCGTAGTTCTTGTTGGTCTGCACAATCCGCGCTTCGATCTCGACTTGCGGCTGCGCGCGGTCGAGTGTCGTAATCAGGTCCCGTGCGCGGGTGAGGTTGTCCGGCAGGTCGGTGATGATCAGGGTGTTGGTGCGAGCATCCACCTGGACCGTGCCACGCTGCGACAGCGAGCTCTTGGTCAACAACGTGATCAGCTCTTCGGCCCTGGCGTAGCTGAGCGAGCGGGTCATCACCTCGAGCTGTCCGGCAAGCGCGCGTTCTTCGCCGAGCTTGCGACGCTGCGCCTCTTCTTCCGACAGCACCGTCAGCGGCGCAATTCGCACGATGGTGCCGTCGACCAGATAGCCGAGTTTGTTGGCGCGCAGGATGATGTCGAGCGCCTGATCCCACGGCACGTCGCGGAGGGCCACGTCCACGGTACCCGCGACGGTCGGATCGATGACGATGTTGAGGCCGCTGATTTCGGCAAACGTTCGCAGCACGGCCCGCAGATCCGCGCCCTGGAAGTCGAGGCTCACCGGATGGCCGGTAAACTGCCGATCGTTCCGCTGCGGACCGCCGACACCTTGCGGCGCGGGTGTCGGAGGCGCCGGCGGCTGTGCCTGAGGCGCCGCCGCTGCCGCTGCAACTTCAGGTTGACGCAGCCGTTGCACGGCCGTTCGATCGCCAGCGGCCCGATTGGCGGACACGGCAGACGGCCCGCCGATTGCCTGGTCGGGGCTGAGAGCGCTGATCGGCTCGGCCGCAGGAGCGTCGCTGTCCTGCTGCTGTAATGCCGCGAAGGCGTCGGGCGCCGGCTTGACGGGCGGCGGCAGCACGTACGGCGCTTTCGCCTCCGGCTTGTCGAACTCGATGATCACCGTGTTGCGATCGCTGCGAATGTGATGCGCGACCGGCTGCGCCAGCGCAATGTGCAGGTGCGCCACCGGAGTGCCGAGCGACTCGCCGTCTTCGACGGAGACATACGCAATCGCGCCTTTTCCGCTGATCGCGACCGCGTTGGCCACGCCCTCGGATGCGACGTTGCGGAAGTCGAGCGCCAGGGTCAACGGGTCGGGCCGTGTCGCGACGTAGGCCAGTGGGTCGCTTGCCTCGATCACCAACTGTGAGCCCTTGGCGTTGGTGCGGGCGCTGATCGTTTTCAGCCGGCCGACCCCGGTACCGGCGGAGCCGGAAGCGTTGACCAGCGCGCCGGCGGTGGCCAGAGTGAGTAACAGGGCGAAGCCCCTCGAAACAGTCATTCCTTGACGTCCTCGACCGATCGCAGGAATTTGCGAATCTCCCGCTGCTTCACGAGCGACAGCGGATCGTTGACTTCCTGAATGACGATAAGACCCTGCGTCGTGACGGTCTTGATGGTTC
>DASXIR010000011.1:0-6798 GCA_036497895.1 Vicinamibacterales bacterium
GATCAAAGTAATAGACGGCGTCGCTCGCGATGATTCCGCTTCGCCAGGCGATCAGCAGGCCGATGACGATGCGCAGCACCGCGACCTTGCGGGCTTCAGCCTCGGCATCGGCGATAGGCGGGAATCCAGCGCGGTCGAGCACGCGGGAAAAAAGCCTCATTGCCCCGGATTATGGCTGAGCTTGAGGCTAAATGATGTCCCATCGTCGATTTCAGACCCGCGAGAATCCCGTCGACCGCGAAGACGCGAGGCCCGAGGATCGACTCCAGCAGCGAGCGCATCGGCGACATGGTCAGCGGGTCCAGCACGGAGGGCACAAGCGCGATCAAATTGCGAACAGCGTAGACATCACCTCGCAGTAAAAGTTACGGTGTTCGGAGCGATTTCGAACTGAACATTGGCCGGTACCTTCCTTCGTTCGGACGGGCGGACGGCGATGACACAAATACGCAGCGCGGCTAATTAGGCCGGCAACAGGAAGGGGACACGACCGTGGTCAATCTCTCAGGCAAAACAGCTCTCGTCACCGGAGCGTCCCGCGGCATCGGTCGCGCCAGCGCGTTGGCGCTTGCCGAGCGAGGCGCCCAGGTGCTGGTTCACTATGGCCGCGGCAAAGCCGAAGCGGAATCCGTCGTCGCCGAGATTCGCGATGGCGGCGGCCAGGCTGAAGCGGTCGGCTCCGATCTTTCGGCGCCGGACGGGGCGCACAGCCTGGCTGAACGGGTTCGCGTGATCGTCGGCGACCGGCTGGACATTCTCGTGGCGAATGCCGGCGTGTCGAAGTCGGCGAGCATCGAAGACACGACCGTTGAGGATTTCGACCGCCTCTTCGCGGTGAATGTCCGATCGCCCTTCTTTCTTGTTCAGCAGACGCTTCCGATTCTGGGCAGTGGCAGCAGCATCGTATTCACCTCGTCGCGCGCCGCCCACGCGGTCGTCGGCACGCTGGCCGCGTATGCGGCGACCAAGGGCGCCATCGACACGCTGGTCACACACTTGGCCGCGGCGCTTGGTCCACGCGGCATTCGCGTCAACGCCGTCGCCCCCGGGATCGTGGACACCGAGATGTCGAACTTCACGAAGACAGAGGCCGGTCAACAGTACGCGTTGAACATCCAAGCGCTCCAACGTCTGGCGCGACCCGAGGATATTGGTCCCGTCGTCGCGTTCCTGGCGTCCGACGACGCCCGCTGGATCACTGGCGATACCGTTCGCGTTGACGGCGGCTCGAAGCTGTGAGGGAACGACGAAGACATGTTGACAAGGCGCGAGCAAGATGGAAAACGGTACTCTGCGTTGCTGCTAATGGTCGCCCTTCTGGCTGGGAGGAATGACATGTCGGCGCAAGCCCTTTCACTCCAAGAAAAGATCACACGTATCAAAGCGCTGCTGAGTTTCGAGACGGCAGATACCGAACCCGCGCGCGAAGGAAGCTCGAGGGATTACATCGAGCACAACCAGCCGTATCGCCTCCTCGGAACACTCGATCATCACCACGGTACACACTTCGCGGAAGCAGCAATCGCTTGCCGCCAACCCGCGCCGATTGTAGTATCGGCGCGTTCGGGGAACGCAAATCGGAAATCCCGGCCTCAAATGTCAGGCCCGCTCAATCTGGAACCTCGGGTTGTCGGCGACCCGATTTTTCAACGCATGATGGTTACGATTGTCGTCAATCCGAAGTAAGAAGTTCGGTATAGCCGGATGGTTCGTGGTGATCCTGCTCGGGGGTGACGTGCGTGCGCAGACACCCGCTTCTGAAACGCAGGATCCGCTGGGCCGGAACACGCCGCAGGAATCAGTCTTCCAGTTTCTCGAAGCGTGCCACGCGCGCGATTATTCAAAAGCGACTCGCTATCTCGACTTGCGGCGCATGACTCCGGCGCAACGAGCACACGATGGTCCCGACCTCGCTCGCCAGTTGGAGGATCTGCTCGACGACACGCCGTTCGACCTTACGATGCTCAGCCGCGATCCGGACGGGGATCAGTCCGACAATCTTTCGGACACCCTGGAGCGGCTCGACACGTTGCAAGTCGACAAGCAGACCGTGGAGCTGCAACTTGAGCGGGTCGAACTGAAGCCCGGGTATCACGTCTGGCTCGTCTCGGCCGGGAGCGTCGCCTTGATCCCCACGGCGCATCAGCTTGTCGTCGAGACGCCGTTCGAGAAGAAGCTCCCCCAGCCGCTCGTGACGTTCGAGATCCTCGATACACCCGTCTGGCGCTGGATAGCGCTGGTCGCGATCGCTCCGGCGCTCTGGATTGTGGCGGCATTCCTGTCGAGAGCACTCACGGCGGTGATGCGACCGGTGGTCAACGCGCCGGCGTTCGGCGGTCCTCTGCGCGTCTTTCTCGCGGCAGCAGGATTTCGGGCGGCGATGCAATTCGCGCCGCCAGCCACGTTGTCTCGAGTGTTCCTCGAGCGCGCGCTGGGGGCGGCGTTCGTCCTGGCCGCTGCCTGGGCGGGCGCGGTCGTGGTGGACCTCGTTGGCGAACATTGGGGCACGAAACTGGACCCACGCGTGCAGGCGATGACGTATTCAGTGCTTCCGCTGGGGAGGCAACTCCTCAAGATATCGCTATTCCTCGTCGCCATCCTGACCATCCTCAGTGTTTGGGGCTACAACACGTCGACCATCCTGGCGGGCATCGGCGTGGGCGGACTCGCGGTCGCGCTGGCCGCGCAGAAGACCATCGAGAACCTCTTCGGCGGGCTCTCGGTGATCGGCGACCGCCCCGTGCTGGTGGGTGATGTCTGCCGCTTCGGCGACCAGACCGGCACCGTGATGCACATCGGCCTGCGCTCGACGCGCATCCGCACGCAGGATCGCACGATCATCAGCGTGCCCAACGGCCAGTTCTCGACGATGGCGCTCGAGAACATTTCCGGACGGGACAAGATCTGGTTCCATCCAACGCTCAACCTGCGGAGGGACACGACGTCAGACCAGTTGTCACGAGTGCTCTCGTCCTTCCTCGAGATCCTCACCGGCCACCCCAAACTGGAAACGGGAAAGATGCCGGTCCGTTTCATCGGCGTGGGGCCCTATTCGCTCGACATCGAAGTCGTCGCGTACGTGATCACGTCCAACCATGACGAATTCCTCTCGCTGCAGCAGGAACTGCTGATTAAGCTCCTGCGGGCGGTGGAACAGGCGGGGACGGCTCTGGCTGTGCCCCTGCAGGAACGCTTCGAAGCGCCCCGGGGCCCACAGGCACCGCCGTCATGAATCGACTCGTAGCCAACCGCGTACAGTCCGACTTCAATCCGATCGAACTCGCTTTCGCCAAACCGAAAGCGTTTCTCCGCGCGGCGCGCCGTCGCACGTTTGATCACGTCTGTGCGTTGAGCGACGGCACTAGACCTGTTCACCGTCGCCGAATGCCGAAACTTCCTGCGGCACTGCGGCTACCGCGTTGCTACGGGATTCTGAAAAACGCTCCACGGTGCTCGTGCGCGTAGTCGTAGCTACCGTCCAGACGCGGCGCATCACCCGCCTCACCCACCTTCAGTGCGGCCGCGGAAGAACAGCCGGCGCCATGACTTGGTCGCCCGGGAAATCGAAAGTGCTCACGGACAGCCACGCCTTCCCCCCGACGTATCCGACTTGCCAGGCCGCGCTTCCCGAGGCGTGGACGATCGCGTTGAGGGCGTCGAGTAGCGTTCCCCCCGGAAAGGCGATCGTCATGCGCAGATTCACCAACGCCCCAGACCTCGGCATATCCTGGTGAGGCATGAACAACGACGGTGTCGCCGCGCGGAGCATGGCATGGAGTACGTCGTCGGGGTAGACATCGCTGGCGTCGAATGGCTGGACGCGTTGATTCAGCAGATCATGGGGATCCATCCATGCGGAGGTGGGTCGGATGACGACGACGCCGCTCACCTCTTTCCAGGAATAGAGCGGCATCGAGGCGACCAAGTGATCGACCGCCTCGCGCGCGGACACGCCAGTCACCGTCTCGCTCTCGTGGGCCGGCGTACGCGTCCGTCCGTCCAGTGCGCAGTCCGTTGTCTTCTCGAGACCGACGGGCACGTGGGCCACTCGCGCCAGGAGATCGAGGGCCATGAAGCCCGCGCACGGATGCGCGGGGCTCAGCGTCGCCATCCGGAACGTCCCTGGAATAGGATCATCCAGCGTCGACGCGCGCTGCTGGGCGAGGGGGGCGGCCACGAAACAGACGGCGAACAGCGGAATCAGACGCCGCATCACATCCTCCTCAGGCATCGCGACTGAACTCCAAGTCTATGGTAGGGCACATGGGGCATGTCGACGGTTCGAACACCGGTGATCACTCCGGGACGGATGCCGCGGCCTCGCCCACCTTCATCGCCGCTTTCCCCGCGAACGCTTCCCAGCGATCTGCACGTAGCGCGGTTCGATCTCGATCGCGACACACCGGCGGCCGAGTTGTTCCGCGGTTGGTCGAGAGGAGCGACCGCCGACACTCGCCAACTCCACCGACAATTCTTTCGGTGCCGCTGGAACCCTTATAGTCAGCCTGTTAGCTCAGGGTTGGTCGCCGGGCGCGGGCTAGTGTTTGAGGTACGCCTTGAGGCCCACATCAAATGACCAGAACGATCCTTCGTTGAAGGTCGTCACGGGGGTATTGAACGCGCCGACGCGGTGATAGAGCACTTCGCCGGTGATCGTCGCGTGGCGCTGGAAGAAATACTCGATCCCGCCGCCGATATCGATGCCCGCGTTCGTGTCCGCGCCGTCCGCCGCGCCAGAGATCGTTGACCGAAAGTGGTACATGCCGAGACCCGCGGTGACGTAGGGATGCAGCACACCGCCTTCCCAGTTGTACACGACGTTCCCATCTAGCCGGATAGGCGACACCGTCCCGGTGAAGCCGCGGCCGACTATATCCCACGACGATCCGGCGAGCTGACCGCGAATCGACAGGCGCGAGGTGAGATAGCCTTCGACGTTCCCCGCGACTTCTAATCCATTGTCGAGGCTCGGGTCAGCCGGCGTCGTCGCGCCGATCGATCCGCCCACGGCCCACATCCCAGGCGCCGGCGCCCGCTGAGCCCACGCTGGCGTAACGGCTGTCGACACTGTCAACACAACGGCGAACACTAAGGTCGGGCTTCGCATGATGCAATAAGGTGCAAGCGCGATACCCTCACGCTGATGCGCTGCGCTTCGCCCCGGCTCCTCTCTCTCCGAGTGTAGGAACTACCCACCGCGTTCGGATCAAAATCAGAAACCTTCTGGAACGGCGGCGAAAGCGCCCATCGTTTTGGTACGCGCGTTGCCGCTGGACAGTCTTGGAGGTTGAGGTATGCGACTCGTGCATGTACTCGGCATCGTGCTCATGTTCAGTTGTGTAGCGAGGCCCGCCTGGGCTGGCCAGCACGTCCCTCACCCGACGGTGGCAGCGACGAAGCCACCGACGACGCCGGCCCATCCGGCCAGCACTGCCATGCATCCCGCGCCTGTGCCCGTCGCGCAGAAAATTGCCGCGAACCCCGCGCTCGTCACGCGCCTGCATCCCCTCCTGCCGTCCGGCATGACGCTCGCCAGCGCCGCCGCGGGCTTCAAGAATCGGGGACAGTTCATTGCCGCGCTGCATGTCTCGCAGAACCTGCACATCCCCTTCGCCACACTCAAGGCTGAAATGACCGGCACCGATCACGACAGCCTGGGCCAGGCGATTCATGATCTGCAGCCAACCGTGAATGCCAAGAGCGCCGCGACGACGGCAAAGAAGCAAGCCGCCGCCGATCTCAAGGCGACAAAGCCCGCGAACCCCAACACGACCGCTGACGCCGACAAGGACGGGCGGTGAGTGAGGCGCGGCCTCCTCGTGGGGGCCGGTGTCGCGGTGGCGTTGGCTGTCGGGACGCCTGCGCGCGCGCAGAGCCCCGCATCCGTCCCTGCGGGCGCGGCGCCCTTCGCGTGGATTGACGACGCGAGCCTGCTGCCGCCCGGCGTCGTCGCGGTGTCGGTGGCCGTGCTGCGCTGGCAAGGCAGCGATCTCAGCGAAGTCAATGCGCCGATCGTCGGCGTTGCGGCGGGATGGACGCAGCGCGTGCAGATTAGCGCCAGCATTCCACATGTCGTCGGCGACGATGTCAGCGGCGTGGTTGGTGGGCTCGGCACGACGTACATCAGCGCCAAGATCGGAATTGTGACGGACGAGCCCTCGGGCCTCAAAGTCGCGGTCGCGCCGACGCTCGAGGTTCTCGGATCAGGCTCGCTCCAGTCGCTCGCAGCTGGCGCGAGTCGCATGCAGCTCGGTCTCCCAATCAGCGTCGAGGTCGATCGGGGCACCGCGCGCGTGTTTGGCAGCGCCGGCTACTTCACGCCAGGCGTGTGGTTCGCGGGCGGGGGCATCGGGGCTCAGGCGACGCCGCGAGTCGCGGTGTCCGCCGCGTTCAGCCGAGCCTGGACGACGGACGTGATCGGCGGGCCGATCGGCGATCGACGGGAGATCTCGGGGGGCGTGGCGTTCTCGCCGCGCCGCGATCTCTCGTTCTTCGGGTCGATCGGCCGCACGATCGCCACCAGCGATCACGACGGTGCGGGGGCCACGTTTACGGGCGGCGTCCTCTTCCTCCTCTCTTCCTCCACCTTCAAATAAGCACGGACCGGGCAGCGTTGATCGCGAGCCACTCGTGAGCCGTAATGGACGTCGGCTTCTATCGAGAGACAGAGCAGGTCCAGCACAGCACCATGAGTGCTCCAGCGCCACTGATTCAAGAGTCACAAAGACGCAGTCGAGAGGGCGGCGAAACGTTACGAGTAGTCGGCCACGGCAGTCTGATTTCGATGAACAGCGCGCA
>DASXIR010000012.1:0-3362 GCA_036497895.1 Vicinamibacterales bacterium
GCGGCGGAGCACGGCGCGATCGCCTGCCTCATTTATTCGGATCCGCACGAGGACGGCTACTCGCAAGGCGACGTCTATCCCGACGGTCCGTTCCGCGGCGCCGGCATGATCCAGCGCGGCAGCGTGATGGACATGCCACGCTACCCCGGCGATCCATCAACACCCGATCGTCCGTCGAAGCCCGGCGTCGAACGCCTGCCGATGGACAAGATCGAGACGTTCTCTCCGATCCCCGTTCAGCCGATGTCCTACCGCGACGGCGTCGAGCTGTTGAAGCGTTTGAAGGGACCGGTGGCGCCGCCGGAATGGCGCGGCGCCCTGCCGATCACCTACCGCATCGGCCCGGGGCCGACGAAGATTCATATGAAGCTGGAGATGGACTACGGCCAGCGTCGCGTGATCAATGTCGTCGGCACCATCAAGGGCGCGGTCGCTCCGGATGAATGGGTGGTGGTCGGATCGCATCGCGATGCGTGGACGTTCGGCGCCTCGGATTCGGTGAGCGGCCACGTGTCGATGATGGCGGTGGCGCGGGCGATGAGCGAGATGATGAAGAAAGGGTGGAGGCCGCGGCGCACCATTGTCTTCATCAGCTGGGACGGAGAGGAGCAGGGCCTGCTCGGATCGACCGAGTGGGTCGAAGACCTCGCCAGCGAACTGCGTGCGAAGGTTGCGGTCTATGTCAACCGCGACGCCGGCGCCGGCGGGCCGAATTTCAGCAGCAGCGCGGTCCATTCGTTGACCCCGTTCGTCTACGAAGTCGCGCAGTCCGTGCAGGCTGACGGCACCAGTGGTTCGCTCTACGACGGCTGGCTGGCACGTACGCGTGAACAGACGCCGATGGCGACCAAACCGAATGTCGGCGCGCTCGGATCAGGATCCGACTACACCGCCTTCCTCGATCACGTCGGCATCACCTCGATGGACATGGGGCTCGGCGGCCCCGGTGGCGATGGCAGCTATCACTCCACCTACGACAACCCGACCTGGTTCAGGAAATATATCGATCCGACGTTCAAGTACAGCGTGCTGGCGACGCAGACCACCGGTGTCGCACTTCTTCGGTTGGCCGATGCGGACATGCTGCCGCTCGACTACGAGGTCTACGGCCGGCAGATTCTCGAATACGTGAACGAGATCGAGCAGCAGGCCACCAAAGCGTCAGCGGCCGGCGCGGAGAAGGTCGATTTCGCCGGAATGAAGGCAGCGACCGAAGCGTTCACGCGCGCAGGCGCAGAAGCCCGAGAGCAGGGCAACAAGCTGCTGAGTGGCGCAACAGTCGACGCCGCAGCACTCGCCGCGCTGAATCATCGTCTGATGATGACCGAGCGCGATCTGATCGAACCTGCGGGCCTGCCCGATCGGCCGTGGTACCGTCACCTGATTTACGCGCCGGGTCTCTACACCGGCTACGGCGTGAAGACCATCCCCGGCGTGCGCGAAGCGGTGGATGCCGACAACTACCAGCGCGCCGCCGAGCAGGCCACGATCTTCATCCGCGCTCTGCAGCGGGCGACCAGGACACTTCAGGGAAACGGAATCTGATTCATGGCGATCGATCGACAGGGCACCGGGCTTGCGATTCTGCGCGTCTTCATCGGCGTGTTCTTTCTGTTCGAGGGCATCGGCAAGTACCGATGGATGGCCAATTCGTCGCTGCTGGCCGGCCAGCTATCCGGCTGGATGCAAACGGCGACGCCGGGCTCGATGCAGCATCAGTATCTGGACCGGATCGCGATTCCATACGCGATGATCTTCGCGCGCCTGGTTCCGCTTGGCGAGATCCTCTCGGGCCTGGCGCTGATTGTCGGCTTCTGGACGCCGATCGTCGCGTTCGTCGCCTTCTTCATGGCGCTGAACTTCGCCTTCGCGAGTGGCGCGCTGTTCAAGTACAGCTTTCTGTCGAACGCCTACGGCTTGCCGGTGCTGGGCTCTACGCTGGCGCTGATGTTCGGCGGCATTCGACTGCCTTTGAGCTTTCGCGGTGCAGGACTGCCGCGTGCCAGCAAAGCGCCGCGCAGTTGACCACCGACAACAGGACCGTGGCATCGATCACGGTCAGCGATCGCGGCAAACCGTAGCCCACGCCTTGGCCGAACCCGTAGAACAGGTTCAGGTTCAGCGCGACGATGGCGCTGACCGTGAGAAGAATCGGGCGAAAGCCGGCGCGTCCCGCCGCGGCCAGCACCAGCAGCGGTACCGCTCCGAACATGTGATTCTCGTGCACCTGTGCTGACAGCGTGGCGTAGGCGTGAATCGTGAACCCGCCGACGCCGGCAAGCAGCCACAGATCGTCCCGTTTTCTCGCCGTCCAGAGCGCCCACGCGGTCGCCGCCATCGTCAGCACGACGCCGATCATCAGCGGATCGGGATAACCGATTTCGATGATGCGGGGAATTCCGAGAATCCTCGCCGGCGCGGTGATCGCGGCCCAGAGGCCGAGGTCCGCCGCCGAATAGCGAACGCGCAGCGCGTAGCCGACGATCCACCACAGGTTGCACGCGTTGGCTGACACCATGTCGTGGTGCGCGCCACGGCCCATCGCAAACAGCAGATGGGGGAGGCCTCCGGCCATCGTGATCGGTCCGAGCACGATGGCAGTGAGCATCGAGCCCCCCAGCGTCGCCCACGCGAAGCGCGTCAGGCGCCGATCCGGTGTCCCGGCCGCCCACAACGCGAGGGCAACCGCCGGTGCGATGAACAGCCCCTGAGGCTTGGTCAGGATCGACCCGGCCACGAACGCTCCCGCCATCATCGGCCAGCCCAATGCCGCGGCCGCAAGCGCCGCCACGGCTGGAAGCGCGAACTGGGCGTCAAGATAGCCGAGGACGCTGGCGTTGATGAGCGCGGCGGGATTGATCCAGTACGCCGCGACGCTCCATCGCGCCGCTGCCGTCCCCAGGCGCCTGCGCGTGAGTCCGAACAACAGCAGCACCAGACCGATCTCCGCCAGGAACGCGGGAAGCTTGACGAACGCGTTCAACGCAACGGTGTTTGGAAAATGATGGTGCGACCAGAGCCAGTACAACTGACCGGCGGCGGCCAGCTGGTACAGCGCCAGCGGCGGGTAGACGACGTAGCCGACCACGCCGGCGTATTCGACGGGATGCCACTGGTCGGCGGGCCCACTGGTGCCATACATGTCGGCGACGCCATGGCGGGCGGCGTTGTAGGTCCAGACTTTGAAAACGGTCAGGTCGCCAGTGCCCGGACCAGGGAGGGCGATCGCGCGGAGCAGTAGACCAGCCAGGATGACCGCGAGGAATTGCGAGCGTGACAAGAATCAGCCGCGCTTCAGTGGACGCGGCGGTTCCAGTCGTTCGAGCGACCGCCCGAGTACACGTCGAATTTCTTGCGGCCGC
>DASXIR010000013.1:0-10703 GCA_036497895.1 Vicinamibacterales bacterium
GTTGGCCTGGACCTGGGATGCGGTCGCACCAGGCTTCAACCGTCCCATCACCTGCAACCACCACGTCGTCGGTTGCTGCAGGCGTGGCGGCGGCATCGGATCGCCGGGCATCGGTGGACCGAGGTTGGTCAGCGCCGAGTCCAGAGCCAGCGGGACAGCGATGTCCGGTTCGTCCCGAACCGCCTGCTGCGCATCAGACAGCGTGGTCATCACGCCAACGATGGTGACGGGCGCGTTGTTGATGTGAACCACGCGGCCGACCACCCGCGGGTCACCCCCGAAGCGGGTATGCCAGTACCTCGAACTGATGACGGCGACTGGTGGCGCGGCCGGATTGTCGTCTTCAGGCACGATGGCCCGTCCCGGGTTCGCGGTGAGGCCGAGCATCCGATAGTAGTTACCGGACGTGATAAAAGTCGTCGCGAGTTCTGCCTGGCCGGCGACGACCACGTTGGTGCGGCCATACGGCGCGCACGCAAACAGATCTGCCAGTGTCTGGTTGTCGGCGGCGAACTGACGGAACATCGGGTAGGAGAACGTGGACCGTACCGGCAGGCCCGCGGCGTCCTTGTTCGAGAAGCCGTACTCGCTGGAGTCGGTGACCATGTCGTTCTTGCCGGCCCACTTCAGGCGAACCAGCGAGTCGGGATCCCTGACCGGGAGCTTGCGCAGGAACAGGCTGTTGACGGCGCTGAACAAGGCCGCGTTTGCGCCGACTCCCAGCGCCAGCGACACGATGACAACCGCGGTCCAGGTTTTGTCGCGCAACAACGTGCGCACGCCGTGCTGCAGGTCCTTGAACATCGATACTCGATTGTGAGGCCTTAGACGGCGGAGCGCTTCACAAGGTTGGCTACGAGGTTCAGCGGTTCTGACGATCGGCGGTCGTGTGCTCGTCGCCGGTCTTGAGCATGGCGGTGATGATGCGCTTCGGCGTGTAGCCGACCGGAATCTTCGTCACCAGCTTCATCGCCTTCACATCGACAACCGCGGTCACGTCTTCACCGGCGACACCGACATACATGCTCTTGCCGTCCGGAGTGAAAGTCAGCCACTCGGGTCCCAGACCCACGTCCACCTTTCCGAGGAATTCGAGATCGGGCATCGAGTAGCAATAGGCGTAACCGAACCACTTGCTGGTGGCCCATAGCGTCTTGCCGTCAGGCGTGATCCCGATTCCGTGCGACGGCGAGCCCTGGACGCCATCGAGATTCTTCACGCGATCGGGACTGTCGGGCAGCGTGATTCGGTTGATTTCCTGGTGCGTCGCGAAGTCGACGACCGCGAAACCGTGCAACTCTGAAATCTGCACGTACATGCGCCGGGTTGACCCATCCGGATTCTTCTCAAACGCAACCGGCCTGACCCCGCCATCGAACGTCATCACCCAGTCGGGCTCTTCCGTCTTCTGGTTGATGACCGTCAGCGTCTTGCCGGCGACCGATCCGGCAATCACGTACTTACCGTCGGGCGTGATGAACGTGTTGTGGACCGCGCCCTTGATCGGGATGCTCTTGGCGTTGGTGAGCGTCACCGTATCGATGACGTCGACCGCGCCCGGCGCGACCGCGACGGCCACATACACACGCGCGCCATCCTTGCTGATCGCCACGTTGTTGGGGTGTCCGCTCAGCGGGATCCGCTTGATCACTTTCAGGCTTACGGCGTCCACGACGTCGAGCGTACTGCCCGATTCGTTGGTGACGTAGAGTTTGCTGCCATCGGGCGCCGCCGAGGCCCCGTGATTCGCCTCGATGTCATGAATGGTCCCGACGACCCTGTTGGTGGCTGGATCGATCACACTGACGGTCGTGCCCGCGGAGTTGGTCTGGACGATGCGTAGCGCCGGCGACTTCGCTCGCAGGGGCGACGCCAGCACGAGCACGGTCACCAGTGCGCACAGAACACCACGCATCGTGTATTTTCCAATCGCCATGTGACCTGTCTCCTCTATGCCCGGCGAACCGTGTCCGCCGCCGACTGCTCGCTACCTGGCGGCCGAACTGAGAGTCTGCCCCTTGACCCACGCGGCGAGCACCTGCCATTCGGGATCGCTCTGCGAGGTCCAATGCTTGCCGCCGGTGTGAAACGGATCGCCGCCGGCCGATGCCGCAAGCGGGTGCATCAATAGCCGGCTCGCCAGTGGATCGCCTGGCGCGACCAGACGCTTCAACGCCTCGAAATTCCTGCGCGATTCCTCGTCGGTCCACGAGGTGACGCCCGGCGCCAGCCGCACCAGTCCGAGCGGCGGTCCGTGGCACGTCACACAGCGGGCGTGCTCGCCGCGGGTCGCCGCAAAAATCGGCTGCACCCGGACCTTGTAGAAATCGAAATCGAGTGCGGGTGGCGACGCTGCGGTGACGGTAGATGCGACCTTGCCGGAGCGGACCCAGCCGGCGATGGCCTGCCATTCGCTGTCGTCCTGCGACGCCCAGAATTTTCCGCCCGTGTGCGTCGCATCGCCACCAGCGTCCTGCGCCAGCGGGTGCCGGAGCAGCGGACTCTTCAACGGATCGCCGGGCGTCGCGAGACGGCTGACGACTTCGAAGTTCTGGCGGGACTGCTGATCGGTCCAGGCGGTCGCTCCGGCGGCGAGCGGCTGCAATCGCATCCGCGTCGCCATCCTGGTGTGACACTGGAAGCAGGCGTTGCCGCTGCCTTCGGTCGGCGCGCGTGGCTTCAAGAACACCGGCTCCACGGTACTTTTGTAGATTTCGAACGAGAACGGCGACGGAGCGGCGGTCGCGGCTGTGGTTGTTGCCGGCCGCGCGGCACCGCCGCGCACCCATGCCGCCAGCACCTGCCATTCGGGATCGTTCTGCGACGACCAATGCTTGCCGCCGGTATGAAACGGATCGCCGCCGGCCGACGCCGCCAGCGGATGCATCAGCAGACGGCTCGCGGTCGGGTCGCCGACTGCCACGAATTTGGAGACCGACTCGAAGTTCTTGCGCGACTCCTCATCGGTCCACGTCTTCTGCCCTGCGGCAAGGTGCTGCAGGCGCAGCTGGCCGGCTCCCGGCGAATGACAGGTGACGCAGCGCGCGTGCTCGCCGCGAACGGCGAGAAAAATCGGCTGCACCTGCGTCCTGAACACCTCGAAATCGAGCGACGCCGCGGGGCTGACTGGCGGCTGCGACGATGCGAACCATGAAACGATCCAGATGAGGAAGGACGCGAAGGTCATCGTGTGCCGCTCCCAGTCACGTTGACTGTGACATCCACCGGCACCGGGAAAATCGTGTCGTCTGCATAGCCGCGAAGGACATAGGTGCCGGGCGCGCTGAACTGAACCGTGGTTGACGCCTTGCCGTCTTTCACCGCCACCTTGTTTGGATCGAAGGTCACATGGCTGGCGTCACCGCGATAGACAACCCAAATCACGCCGAGCGCCATACCGGGATCGAGTCTGACGATCGCCTGAGTGAGCGGGCTCTCGCGTCGCGGACCGGCCGGTGCGCTGGCGGCAGCTCCACGGCCGGCGCTGATGATGGCGCCGTCAGAATCGCGAATCGGCGCCGTGGCGGCGCGTCCTTTCCGCGGCGGCGGCAGTCCATCGTCGGTGACTTCGACCGTCAACGACAATTTCTCGGAGGTCGTGGCCGATCGGGTCGGAGATCCGATCAGTTTGGCGGTCGGCGGTTCGTCTTCGTCCCCGAGTTCCCCCGCGCCGCCCCGATTCTCCTGGTAGACGCCGGTGTCCAGTTCCCAGACCGGCCAGAGCGAACCGAATGCTTTCTCGGTTTTGCCGCGCGACACCAGCGTCCAGACCAGATCCTTTTTGCCCCAGTCCTTTGGGACGCGGATCTTGAACACGAACTGCTGCCGGCGATTGTAGAAGTGCGTCGGTTGTCCCTGATCGACGCCGCCCGGCTCGAAGCTGTTGTTCGGCCCGACCGGAATATCGAGCGGTTCCTCGTAGTTCCGGTTCATGTAGCCGTACACCATGTTGAAGGAGCCGTCGGCATTGCGTTCCCATCCTTCGAACACGGGGACAACGTCCTGCCCGACCGCGTAGCGGGTCTGGGCGCGCGGCGACACCGATGCACCGAGGATGAGCAGGCCTAGCAGGCCGCCCTGTCGCCACCGCTTCCAGTCGATCATCACGGGACCCGCTATTGCTGGCCGGCGGTGTTGACCGCCGCCCTGGCAGCGGTTCGAGCCGCGACTTCCGCGGCGAACTCAGCGTCAGACATCGTGTAGTAGGTCAGCCAGTGACGCGACATGTCGTCGGTCGTGCGATTGCCGAAGCCGACCCAGTTACGGGGATCAGGGTTGTACTTGTTGGCAACCGAGTTGTCGTGCCAGCTGGTGACGTGGATGATCGTTCCAGCCGGCAGCAGGGGTGCGACATCGTCAGCGTAGTTGTAGACGATCTGCCAGTTGAAGTCGTAGTTCACGCAATTGAACTGCTCGGTCATCATGTTCGGATAGATCGCTTCGATGCACTGGCGCTTGCCGCGGTTGTGCATGTGCGCCATGAAGCCGACCAGCCGGGCGTTCTTGTCGATCTTGTAGTACGCCTCGCTGCGCACGTTGTCGGCGCCCGCCGGAATATCGAGGTCGTCCTGATTCGGCGCGAGGATGGTCGTGATTACGTGTTTCGGCACGTAACCCTTCGGGTAAAAGATGATGCCGACGCTGGTCTGATCGTTCACCGGATGACCGATGGCGTGGTAGTGCATGTTGAAGCGAATCTTCGAGCCCGCCTTCATCAACTTGCCCGAGCCTTCGGTGAAGATGTCGCCGTTCTTGCCGACCGCGTACTCGACCAGCGTACCGCCGCCGTCGCTGCCGTCTTCGTTGATCAGGCTCTCGACCGCGTGATGCACGACCTTGATCGCCGCCGGCGACGGCTTGGCTTCGACGGCTTTGATGTAGCGATCTTCGGTCAGGCCCGAGTCCGCGGTGAAGTTGCCCCACCAGTCGGCGGCTTCCGGCTTCACTTCAAAACTGCGCGGCATCGAGACGATGAGATCGGGCTTTCCGATGTGCCACTTCGACGAATCGTCGAACGCTTTGGCGACCGGCATGTCCGCGGGATTGCCGCGCGGCGCGCCGGCATCCACCCACGAGATGATCGTCGCGATTTCCTTGTCGCTCAATGACGGGTCGTCTTTGAATTTGCGGATACCGACCTGCCGATCGACGTGCCACGGCGGCATCTGGCGCTGTTCGACGCGTTGCTTGATCGAGCGCGCCCATGGCCGCGCATCCTCGTAGGTAATGAGCGCCATCGGCGCAATCGAGTCGGGTCGGTGACAGTTCTGGCAGGAACGCTGCAGGATCGGCGCGACGTCTTTGCTGAAGGTCACCTGGGTCGGCGTGACGGCCTGGCCGATTGCAGCGACCTGCCCGCCGGGCATCACCGATACAGCGCTTGCGGCTACGACGAAGACACCGAGTGCTCCTGCCAACGGCCTGACGCCCATCGCTGCCTCCTGACGGACAATTCGCACCTGGCGCCGCTCTGGTGGCGCGTGGGACACGATACTCTCGGCACCCCGCCTCGCTCAATACCGAAACGGGGTCGGGCAGGCCGCGACGTGAAGTATTTCGGTTATTTTCCGGAGGGAATCGGCGAATGTTGCAGCTGAAGGCTCGAATTGACGAACGAGCCGGCAAGCCTAAGAACTTGAAGCGCGCCCCAAACCAGGCGGTCGTCGGCGTCCCGCGTGCGTAAAACGTGGCCTGCTGGAGGGGAAACTCGCCGCCGATCGCCGGTAACGGCCGGGCGATGAAGTTGCCGGTCGCGGGGAAGCCGGTCGGCCCAAGCTGCGCCGCTGTGGACCAGGTCACGGTCTTGCTGGGACTGTGTTTGATCGTCAGGTTGAAGAATCCAGCCCGGTTGTCGGTGGTGTCCGGAATCGTATAAACGCTGGCGTAGTCGCTCGCGAGCAGGCGCTGTTCCTGCAGCCCGTTGCCGGTGAGCGAATTGTCCGCATACGAACCGCTCAGCGCCAGATCAGTCTTGACGGTGTGCCACCCGAGCTTGCCGAACAATTGGCCGACGTTGGACGGCGACGCCTCGCGCCAGCCGTCTTCGGCGAACAGATTCCCGGCGAGATACCAGTTCAGGCCCTCGGTATGGCTTCCCCCGGTTTCGAACTCGATGGCGCGACGCGCGTTGCTGCCGTAGATCGCCCGCACGGAGGTTCCGGCGCTGCTCCGGCCGTCCTTGGTCTGGATCGCCAGAGCCCCACCGAGCGTATTGAGGCCGAACAGCGGATTGGAGCCCGGCATCAGCGTGATCGATCCGATTGCAATCCTCGGGATCAGATCCCAGCTGACGACATCCCCGAACGCCTGATTGAGGCGAACGCCGTCCATGTAGATCGACAGCCCCTGCGGAGTGCCAAGCAGCGGCGACGCGGTAAAGCCGCGGTAGGTGATGTCTGGCTGGAACGATTGCCCTGCATCTCGTTGACGAAGACGCCATTCATTCGCCGGTTCAGATCCCCCAGATCGAGCGCGCCGCTGGCATCGATGTCGCGCGACAACGCGGTCTGCACCGGCGCGGGAATTTCTTTCAGCAGGAGGTCCAGACCAGGCATCGGCGTGGCTCCGATCACCTCCAGCTTGAATGCGGGCGGCGGCTGGTCCGCAGCCGGCGGCGCTTGCGCCAGGAGGGTGGCCGGCAGGAAGAATAAGGCGACCAGTTCACCTTTTATTTTCGGATCGAACGGCATCGAGGCCGTTCGATACGCGTTCCGCGAACCGGCCTCCATGTAGAATCAGCGTCACGCGCATGCCTGCATCGAACGCACCGTCGCTCGTCCACGTGCCGCTGCTCGGCGCGCTGGACGACTCGAATCAAACGGCCGAGTCGATTAAGGGATGTGGCGCTGATGTCGCTGGCGATACCGGCAGCGGCCATGCCATGGCGATGAGCCGCATCCGTGAGCACGGCTCGAACAGAAGGCAGCTATTTATGGGCATGTCTACGATCAACCTCTCGGCTGCGACCGTGGCGGCGATCTTCTCTCTGGCGATCGCCACCACCGGTTGCGGCGGCGCAGCGCCGGCTCCGCCCGCCACGCAAGCCGCGGCCACGCCCGTCGAGCCGGCGGCACCGAAGATCCCAGCCGTCGGCTTATATGTGACCAACGAATCGTCCGGCGAGCTGACGATCATCGATGCCGCCTCGCTCGCGCCGGTCGGGACGATCAAGCTGGGCAAGCGTCCGCGCGGCATCGCGGCCAGCCCGGACGGATCGCGGCTCTATGTCGCGCTGAGCGGATCGCCGAACGCCGGACCCGGGGTGGACGAAAAGACACTGCCGCCGCCCGATCGCAGCGCGGACGGCATCGGCGTGGTCGATCTCAAGCAGGGCAAGCTGCTGAAGGTGCTGCCCAGCGGCACCGATCCCGAACAGCTCGCGGTCAGCCACGATGGCACCAAAGTCTTCATCGCCAACGAGGACGCCGGCAAGGCGAGCGTCGTCGACGTCGCGACCGGAGAGATTGTCGAGACGTTCAAGATCGGCGATGAACCGGAGGGCGTCTCGGTGGAACCATCCGGCAATCGCGTGTGGGTCACTTCTGAAGAGGATGGCGCGGTGTTCGTACTCGATCTCGTCGCGCATAGAGTGGCGAAGGCGATCAAGGTCGGACCGCGGCCGCGCTCGGTGGCGTTTCTGCCGGACGGATCGCGAGCCTACGTGCCGTCGGAAAACGGCGCGACGCTGACGCTGATCGACGTCAAGGGTCTGCGTCCGCTGAAGACGATTGCCCTGGCGGCAGGCATGCGGCCGATGGGCACGAGGATGAGCGCCGACGGCAAGCGCCTCTACGTCACGACCGGACGCAGCAAGATGGTGCTGATCCTCGACACCGCGACCAACAAGGTGATCGGTTCGATCGAAGCGGGACCGAGACCGTGGGGCATCACGCTGTCGCCTGACGAGAAAACGATCTACACCGCGAATGGGCCGTCAAACGACGTGTCGGTGATCGATATCGAGACGCGCGCGGTCACCAAGAAAATTCCGGTCGGGCGCGGACCGTGGGGCGTCGTCGTGGTGAAGCAGCCGTAAGCGCTCCGGGGCAGCTCGCACTGCGAAGCATCATGGGTGCTATTGCTGCTGTTGCTGCTGACTGGATTCGGTCTCGCGGACCGGCGTCGCTTCGCGCGACCTCCACGGCACCAGCGGCGTGGTTTCGGCGCCGCCCGCCCACGCGGTCCCGACGGTGACGGCGACGCCGAGCTCGCTGTGTACGGCGCTGGCGCCCTTGAAGACGCCACGCGTTGGCGGCACATCGGCGTAATCGCGTCCCACCGCGACGCGAATATGCCGTTCGTCGGCGACGAGGTCGTTGGTCGGATCGAAACCCACCCAGCCGAATTCCGGCAGCAAGGCCTCGATCCACGCGTGGGTCGCGCCATCGGTCGAGCGCACGTTCTGATCGGGCTGACGGAACAGATAGCCGCTGACATAGCGGCACGGGATGCCGAGGCCGCGCACCAGCGCAATCATGATGTGCGCGAAGTCCTGACACACGCCTCGCCGGTTGCCGAGCGCATCGTCAATCGGCGAGTCGACGCGGGTCGCCTGCGGACTGTATTCGAATCGCTGAAACATCTCGGTCGTCAGGCGGCGCAGCGTCGCCAGCGGGTCGGCGCCGCGATCGAGCTGCAGGTCGCGCTTCATCTCGTCGAGCAACGGCGTCTGCTGGGCGAAATGACTCGGATTCAGCTGGTCCCAGAACTCGCCGTTGACGGTCAGTGCGTCGAGCCGCTCCCACGCGTTGCCGCCGAGCGAGTCCGGCAGGATCGGCGCCGGCTGCATTTCAACCAGCGCTTCCGCCGTCACCAGCAGACGCGAGTGGCGTCCGGGAATGTTGAAATGGTGCACGGTGTTGCCGTCGCGGTCGTCGTACATCTTCACGCGTGACGCCGGCGTCGTGCTGAGCCCGAAGCGCACGCAGCGCTGCGTGCTCTCGGTGCGCGGCTGCATCCGCACTTCCATGACGCTTTCGCGGACCGGCGTCTCGTAGCTGAACTTGGTGACGTGATGAATGGTGTAGTGCACGTGATCGTCTCAGGCCGGCAGCGCCGATTCGATGGGATAAGAGATGTAGCTCTGGTGAGCCGCATCGTGGATTTGCGCGCAGTAGCGGCCAATGCCTTCGAGATACGCGTGCGGATCCTCGCCGAGAATCTCGTCCACCTGGCCGTAGTCGAGTGACGCGTGGAGACGGCCGGCCAGCCGTTCGGCGCGGCCGCCGGCGCCGCGGCCGGTGACCTGCGCGATGGCGCGCAGCGCCGCCTCGACGCGCGACGCTGCGAAACGGACCGATCGCGGGAACTCCGCGTTCAGCAGCAGAAACTCGGCGACGCGATCGGGTCGCATGTCCGCGGTGTAGTGACGGCAGTAGGCCTCGAACGCGGCGCACGACCGGAGCAGGCCCACCCACTCGACGTGATTCGCCGGCAGCCGGGGCGCACCCCTGAACTGCAGATCGACCAGCGACGCCGTCGCCGCCGCGCGCTCGATGAAACGGCCAACGCGCAACAGCTGCCACCCCTCGCCGTGGCCCATCGTCGAGTCGGTGACGCCTTCGAACAAATGCACGCCTTCGAAGATGAGACGCGACAGGTAATGCGGCCGCGCCGACCACGTCCCTTCGCCACGGACCTGTTTCAGGCGCAGGTAGAGAGCGTTCAGCTGTTCCCACATGTCGGTGCTGATTTCCTCGCGTACCTGGCGTGCGTTCTCACGCGCCGAAGTCACACACGCCAGGACCGATCCGCGATTCGCCGGGTCGAACACGAGGGTCTCGACCAGCTCGGTGGGATTGCGCGGCAGCTCCTGTTCGGGCGCGCACTGCACCGCGGAACAGAAGCGACTGAAATCCCAGCCTTCGGCACCGGGACGACGATCGAGTTCGAGATCGAGGCGGACGTCGATCAGGCGGATCGTGTGTTCGGCGCGTTCGAGGTAACGCCCGATCCAGTACAGCGAGTCGGCGACGCGTGAGAGCAGCATCAGCGTTTCACTCCGCCAGCACCCAGGTGTCTTTGCTGCCACCGCCCTGTGACGAGTTGACGACCAGCGATCCTTTCCGGAGCGCGACGCGCGTCAGACCGCCGGGAACGATGGTGACGGTGTCGCCGTAGAGCACGTAGGGGCGGAGATCCACGTGCCGCGGTTGGATGCGGCCGTCGATGAAACAGGGCGAACGCGACAGCGACAGCGTCGGCTGCGCGATGAAGTTGCGCGGATCGGCCTCGATCTTCGCCTTGAACGTGGCGCGTTCCGCCGCGGTGCTGTGCGGCCCGATCAGCATGCCGTAACCTCCTGACTCGCCGACCGCCTTCACGACCAGCGAGTCGAGATGCTCGAGCACGTACTGACGATCCGATGGGTCGTCGAGCAGGTAGGTGTCGACGTTCGGCAGAATCGGATCCTCGCTCATGTAGAACCTGATGATCGCCGGGATGTAGGCGTAGAGCGCCTTGTCGTCCGCGAGGCCGGTGCCGATGGCGTTCGCCAGCGAGACGTTGCCGGCACGATACGCGTTGAGCAAGCCGGCCACGCCGAGATGCGAATCCGCACGGAACGCCAGCGGGTCGAGGTAATCGTCGTCGACACGACGATAGATCACGTCTACTCGCCGCAATCCGGCCGTTGTCCGCATGTAGACGACGTTGTCGTGGACCAGGAGGTCGCGTCCCTCGACCAGCGGCAGGCCCATTTCCCG
>DASXIR010000014.1:0-3769 GCA_036497895.1 Vicinamibacterales bacterium
GGACAGATCGGACCAGGGGATGTCGAGTCGCAACTTTCGCTTCTTCGCCGCCCGTTTCAGATCGGCGAGCTGCGCGCGATAGTGCGGCTTGGTCCACGGCTCGATCGCACCCTCCTGAATCGACTTCGCCTGGTCCGGCACGACCAGCGCCATGTCGAGCTCGATGATGTTCCCGAAGCCATGACAGGTCGGGCACGCGCCGAAGGGATTGTTGAACGAGAACAGCCGCGGCTGGGGATCCTCGTAGGCGATGCCGCAGGTGCGGCACTCGAAGCGCTCGGAAAACACGATCGGGCCTGCCGCCTGCGGACCGCCGACTGGAACCGCCCACGCGGCACCACCACCTTCGAGGTAGGCGGTTTCGATCGAATCGGTCAGGCGCTGACGCTGGTCCGCGGCGACGGCCGGGTCGTCGGACAACTGCATGCGATCCACGACCACCTGCAGCAGCGGCTGGTCCGCCAGCGATTCCAACTTCACATCGTCGAACGCCACCGCCGCGCCGTCGATGAGGAGTCGAGCGAAGCCCTTTTTGCGCAAGCCTTGAATCGTCGCGGCGATTGCGGCACCGGCGCCGTTTTTCGAGGCGTTTTTCGAGACTTCTCTCGAGCCGAGGCGATCTGACGCGGCGTCGGTCGAGCCGTCGGGCTCGTCGCCGCGCTCGGCGAGCTCGTCCACTTCCGCCATGTCCGTCGCCGAACCCGAGGCGTCCACCACCGGCAGGTCGAAGCCGATCAGGAGCCGCGTCCCGGCCGGCAGCGCGGCGAGCCGGGCTGCGACCACTTCC
Organism: Vicinamibacterales bacterium; assembly: GCA_036497895.1. GTDB lineage: Bacteria > Acidobacteriota > Vicinamibacteria > Vicinamibacterales > CAVVIG01 > CAVQFC01. The sequence continues at coordinate 788 of DASXIR010000014.1, forward strand.
GCGGTTTCGCGCGTCACTTCCTTGCCGCAGTTCCTGCAGAACGTGCGTCCCACCCGCGCGTACAGGAGACGCATGTAGTCGTGAATCTCGGTCGTCGTGCCGACGGTCGACCTCGGATTGCGGATGCTGTTCTTCTGACGGATCGCGATCGCCGGGGCGATGCCGTCAATCCGATCGACGTCGGGCTTCTCCATGCGCTCGAGGAACTGCCGGGCGTACGCAGAGAGCGATTCGACGTAGCGCCGCTGTCCCTCGGCGTAGATCGTGTCGAAGGCGAGCGACGACTTGCCCGAGCCGCTGACACCCGTAATGATGATCAGCTTGCCTGAGGGCAGCGTGACGTCGATGTTCTTGAGGTTGTGCGTGCGCGCCCCGCGCACGACGAGATCGGCGGCTTCAACAGCCCCAGGCGTGGACGTATCTGGCATGCGCGATGTACGACCCTCTGCGCGAATTTTCGAATGGCCTGAACCATCTATCGTAACGCAGGGCCGTACATCGGGCAACCATTTCGATCTTGTCACTCGATCCGGCACGCCTCGTCGAAATCCAGCCGCGGATTTCTTGGAAACAACCCGCCGGGATCGCCGTAGCCGAGGTTCACGAGAAAGTGGGAACGCCAGCTGCTGTCCTGGAAGAATTCGGCGTCCACCTTTGCGTGGTCGAAGCCACCGATGGGCCCGGCGTCCAGCCCGAGCGCTCGTGCCGCCAGAATCAGATATGCACCCTGCATGGCGCTGCCTTGCAAGGCGACCCGCTCGCGCTCGTCGGGCGTACGGCTCGCGAAGTGGCTGCGAAAATCCGCGTGGGGCATCAGGACCGGCAGCTTCTCGTGGAACTCGAGATCGTGAGCAACGATGGCGGTGACCGGCGCGGTCATGACTTTGTCGACGTTGGCCGGCGCCAGCGCTCCGCGCAGACGAGCTTTGGCTTCGGGACTCGTCACGAACACGACACGCATCGGCTGCGTGTTGGCCGACGTCGGAGGCAGCCGGGCAAGGCCGTAGAGCTCGCGCAGCACCGATGCCGGAACCGGCACCGGCAGCCATTTGTTAAACGTGCGTGCTTCGAGGAACAGTCGATTCAACGTCGACTGATCGACGCCGCCCTCCACCGATACGAGGGTGGCGGGGCTCACGATCGGCTCCCGCGAGTCCACACAATGATGCCGTTGACGACCAGCAGCACGGCGGCGGGCGCCGGATTGCCGCCGATGACGAACAGGTGCGTGATCACCGCGCCAGTCATCGTCACAATCAGGGCGGTGGCGCCGTAAAGCGCCAGCGACGGGACGAGCAAGGCGATCCCGCCCGCGATTTCGAGGATTCCGGTGAAGTACCGGAACCACTGGCCGATGCCGATGGTGGCGAATGCCTGAACCATGTCTTCGCCGCCCGTCAGTTTGTGGGCGCCGGCAAACAGGAACATCGCCGAACTCAGAATCTGCAGGGTCCAGACGAACGCGGACTTGCCTCGCGACCATCGCGCCACATCGTTGCCGTCGCCGTTCCAGGTCTGTGTGAGTGTCGTCATGCTCTTGGCTCCTCTTCTATCTGTTACCGATGAACTGTACATTAATGAACTACATCTCAAAAAAAAGGGACTACTTCTCCAACTTCGCGAGCAGACGATGCAGTGTGTCGGCTTCGTCTGCAGTAAGTGCGTCGAACAATTCCCGCTCGGACTCTGTCTGGATCTGGCTTCCACGAAGGTAGGCCTTACGCCCAGCGTCGGTCAGCACTGCGAGACGCGACCGGCGATCGCTCGAATCCGCCGTGCGGCTGACCAGACCGTCGGCTTCTAGGCGATCCACCAGCTGGGTCACGTTCGATTTCACGCACCGGAGGCGATCGGCCAATTGCCCCAGCGGGAGTGACTCACCGGCCTGGCTGAGCTGGTGCAGAGCCGCCAGCTTTGCAAGCGACAGGTCCACGGCCGCAAGCTTCTGCTCGATACGGGCCTCGAGCACGCCTGAGGCGTGCAGTACGGCAAAGAGTCCGGTTCGCTCGGCAATGGCCATCTAGTTCAGTCATGTAGTATATCACAATCGCTGGAACATGCCATACCACCATCGCTGGGCCGACATCTCTCCTGAGCAGGTCACCGACGCGATCGAGCGACGCTTCATTACCGCGGATTCGATGACCGTCGGACGCTTCGCGCTGAAGCGCGGCGGCGTGGTGCCGTCGCATGCGCACGCGAACGAGCAGATCAGCATCGTCTTGAGCGGCGCGCTGCGGTTCTCGATCGACGGCGTCGAGACGATCGTTCGCGGAGGCGAGGTGATGCAGATTCCGGGCAACGCCGTGCACGGCGTCGAAGTGCTCGAAGACACCATCGTCATCGACGTGTTCAACCCCGTGCGTCAGGATTGGATCGACAAGACCGACGCCTATTTCCGGCGCTAAGGCGCGACGATGGAGGCGGGCGTCGGACCGATGATAGAATCAGGATCCCCCGCCGGGCCGGCGTAGCTCAGTTGGTAGAGCAGCTGATTCGTAATCAGCAGGTCACGTGTTCGAGTCACGTCGCCGGCTCCAGTTTTTCCCAAACACATCCCGCTGTCATCGCTACGTGGTTGCTCGAGCAGCTGAGCCAGGCGCAGCTGCTCGAGTACCGGACACGGCAACGCGCCAATGCTGAGTGCCGACGCGGACAATCGTACGCGACGACACCGGGGAGCCGTCGTCCGGATCGGACGAACACGCGGTGGGAATGTGCGAGACGAGATCTCGGTCGGGTGTGGCTGCGGCGCGAGCGCGCGGGAAACAACTCGGGCGCCCGCGGAGGGACGTGGACAAGTCGAAGATCGCCGTCTGGCGCCTTCAGGGGAGCTCCTGGCGCGCGATCGCTCGCGATTTTGACGTCGGAGTTGCGACGGCGCGGTCCGACTTTTGGGGACAGCAGCCAGCTGCACCTTAGGGAGAATGCCGGGAAGCATTCCCCAGGGAGACGCCCGACTGTGACGACGGGTGGCTTCCG
>DASXIR010000015.1:0-2561 GCA_036497895.1 Vicinamibacterales bacterium
GCCGTATCAATGACCTGCCCGGAGACGGTGACGTCGAGCGTTCCGCCGACGTTCAGCGACTTGATGGAACAGGAAATCTGAGGGCCGACCACGGTGCAGCCGCCGAACGTTCCGACCGCGCCGTTCGTCACTACTTGAGACGCCGCGACGCTTGCTGCGGTCAGCCCCTGCGTCCCGTCCACGACTGTGACATCGTCGGCACGGCTCGTGGAGCTGTTCACGACGTGGATCTTGTAGGTAATCGTCTGGCCGGGATTGACGGGATCAGGACCCGCGCCGGCTGCCCATCCCTGGGACTTGATTGGGCTGGGATTCGACGGGTTGCCATCGGTCTTGTAGATGTTCAAGCCCGAAGACGGCGGCCCGGACGAAGTGATCGTCGTGTTGACGAGCGCCGAGGTGTTGTTCAGCTCGTTGCTTTCGGGAATCGTGTTGTCGGGATCGACGACCGCGGTGTTCGTGATGGAGCCGGTGCTCGAAGGCGACGTCGCATTGATCGTAATCGTCGCGTTTGCACCCTGATTAACGGCGCCGCCGTCACACGTGACCACCTGACCGGCCACGCCACACACGAAAAGACTCGTGCCGCTCGCAGTGATGCCCGTTACGCCAGCCGGCACCGTGTCGACCACTTTGACGCCGGTCGCATTGGCGGTGCCGATATTGTTGACCGTCAGCGTATAGGTCATCGGCGAGCTCACCACGACGCTGGTGGGACCCGTCTTCGCGATCGTCAGATCGGGAAGGGGCGCGCCCGAACCGCCGCTGACGAGCGTCGTCGCCGTGGTGGTGGTGTTGAAGTTCTGAGCCGATCGCGTTCCGGCGACCGCCGCCGTGTTGTTGATGGTCGCGCCGCTCGCGGCGGTCACCACCCCCCTGATGGTGACGACCCACGTCCCGTTGCCCTCGATGGTGCCGCCGTTGCACGTGACCAGGTTGCCCGACTGACCGCAGCTCCCGCGAGTACTGGTCAGCTGCAGCTGCGGCGGCACGCCGATGCCGCCGACGCCGTTGACCTGATCCGACAGGACCATGTTGGTCAGCTTCGACCCCGCGGTGTTGACGATCGCGATCGTGTACGTCAGCTGCGCACCCGATGCCACCGGATCGGGGCTGTCGACGTTGGTGACCGTCACCGGGCTCGACGGATCGGCGAGGAGCATCGGCGCCGAGATGAGAAGCGCGACGCATGCCGCACCGCCACCGAGCCGGAGCCAGTTACGTACGGAGCGCGCACTCTTTGTGGTTCGGAAGAGTTCTCGCATCGCGATATCCTTTTCGTTCGTGGTGCGCCGCACGTACGCGCCGGTCTCAGTCGGAGCGCGGCATCGTCGTTCGAGCAGGGTGAATCGGAGCGCACATCATGAACGATCCAGATGTGCCGTCAATTGGCTGGATGGACTACGCCTTTTGGTGAGTGGCGTACGCCGGTGTGAGCCTCGGCGTCTGGCGCGCCGGTTGGACGGTGATCGATGTCAACGTGGCGCCGGCGCCGGCGCTCTCGAGAGCGGGTAGACACGGGACTGCGCGGCCGTACGCAGCCGCGAGTTCGCTGCGCCGCTGCAATCCCAGCTTCCGGTAGATCTGCGTGAGATGGGTCTTGACCGTCGCCGGGCGGATGCCCAAAATCGCCGCGACCTGCTTGTTCGTCAAACCGACCGCGGCGCTCTGCACCACTTCGCATTCGCGCGTGCTCAGTCGCTCTCGGATCATGCTTGCCGGCTGGCGATGTTCCTCGGGCTTCGCAAGGTGCCGGTACGTCAGCCACGCCGCCGAGAGAACCCGACGCGGCGCCCAGATCTGGCCCCCCAGTACAAACGCGATAGCTTTGAGCAGATTCGCGGTCGAGGCGTCCCGGCCCAGGACGCCTCGCGCCCCCGCTGACAGCGCTTCGAGGATCCACTCGTCATCGTCCGGGGCCGCGATCATCACGACGAACACGGCGGAATCATGGAACAGCGTCGAACAGATGTGACACGCTTCCTGCAGGTGGCTGTCGATCAACAGGACAGCGGCGGGATAGGATCGGAGCCGATCCCACGACGGCGCGCGCCCATCGATCGCGAATGCCGCGCAGGGCATTTCGGCGCTGATCAGCCGGACGAGGCCTTCAGCAGACAGGCGATCGTCACTGAGGACCGCAACACAAGCCTGAGACATCTTGGAAGATCTGTTGGGGGCGGTCGCGAGTGTACTCCACGGCAACTCATTTCTTATTGAAGTCGCACGCGATTTTGACGCCCTAGTAAAATGTTTACTTTGTCCTCACGCCTTGAAATACCTCGACCGTTTCCGCTCGAGGTCAAGTTCGGCCCGATCGGACGAAGGTATGGTTGAGCCTAGGGGTATCGGCGGCTGCGATCAGCTCAGCTGTAATTAAAGCGATGAAGAAGTGGGGGGATTTCCGAAGCGCGCGCCTCAGCCTGGCGCAAAAGCGTTGTTTTGGTGTTGAGCCGATTGCGGCCGGCTAATAGCGGCTCCACGTGAACGATCCCAACGCGGGGGTCCCGGCAATGAAGAAGTCGTGCTGCAGCTTTCGGTCGTAGAAGATGCTCGGCGTG
>DASXIR010000016.1:0-4991 GCA_036497895.1 Vicinamibacterales bacterium
AACGAACATGCTGTCCTGAATGCGAGTTGGCGATCGAAACGAACCTGACACCGTTTGAACTGCCATCGACATGTGCCACACCTCGTAAGGGACTGCGTAAATCCTTCGTCGTCAGGCTCAGTCGAGGGGATTTGAGCCGTCTGTGCGGCTGTTGACGCACTCCTGAACGGGGACCGATGTCAAAGCTGGTCTGGTATCTGATGGCGGCGGCCGTTGTTGAAGCGTTCGGGTCGGTGCCGGCGGTGGCGCAACCACCCGCCGGCGCAATCGCAGGATGGAATCGATTCGTCGCCGCCGTCGAACACGAACGCGCAGCGCAGCGTCTCGCGGCCACTGACGGTCGTTTTTTCGAGATGGATTTCGAGCCTCACGGTCGCGAGACCCGGCGCGCAGTGACGGCCGGCGCGATTGTGATCGACTCAGTGGAGCTGCCTTCAGTAAACGGGCACGAAAATGCCACGCCGGGCGCGACGGTGCAGCGCTGGCGCGGCGTCGTCTACCTGCCTGGTATCGGGCTGAACGCTTTACTCGATCGCCTGGAAATAACACCGCCGGCAGACGAAGATGTTCTCCGGTCCGCGGTGCTCAGCCGCGGTGAGCACGAGATGCGCGTCTACCTTCGACTGCAGCGCCGCAAAATCGTCACCGTCGTCTACGACACCGAACACGACGTGCGCTTTGAGCGCTTCAATCAGACGCGCGCGGCCAGCACGAGTATCGCCACGCGGATCGTCGAAGTCCGTGACGCCGGACAGCGGACCGAGGCCGAGTACGCCCCGGGAACCGATCACGGTTTTCTGTGGAAGCTGAACGCGTACTGGCGGTACGAGCAGGTCGACGGAGGCGTCATCGTCGAGTGCGAGTCGATTTCGCTCAGCCGAACCGTTCCATTCCTGCTGCGTCCAGTGGCCGGGCCGATCGTCAACAGCATCGCGCGCGAATCGCTCGAGCGAACGCTCAATGCGATCAGAACCTACGCGAGACCGTCCTGACAGGCGCCAAGACGAGGCTACGGAAATTCGAACACTCAGCCGCGCTCGAGGCGCCGGCCGATACGAGTCAGTGGAAACATCAGAATGAACGCCGTCGATCCGAAGCCGGGCGCAGCTGCGTTGATCGCGATCGCGATCACGGCAACGGCCATCAACGACAGGGTCCTGAAGCGCGCGCCGTGATAGAGCCGCGGCGGCAGTTCGGTGGCCCACAACTCCGGATGGCGGCACAGGTAGCGCACCAGCAGCAGCGAGAAGGTGGCCAGCAGGATCATGTGCGCCGAGTAGACGATCTGCGCGAACGACACGCCGGCATATTCACCGGCGAGCGCCGACGAGAACGGCATCAGGCTGACCAGGCCGAGGTAGGCGATCATCAGCCAGGTCATCGGCTCGTTGACCCGGCCGACAAAATGAAACAACCGGCTTTGCGTCGTCCAGAAGATCGCGAGCACGAAAAAGCTGATCGCCCAGGCTACGAAGGTCGGCAGCTGCTCGAGCACCGCGGTGGCCAGCGCCTGTGATGATGCAATGCCGTGATTCGGCACCTTCAACTCGATCACGAGCAGCGTCATCGCGACCGCGAAAATGCCGTCCGAAAGCGCTTCGAGACGGTGCTTCGACAGCAGCGACGCCGGGGACGCGATGCTCACGCCTGGTACGCCGTCGATCCTCCCACGACGGTACGGACGATCTGGATGTCCTTGATCTTCTCGGGATCGACACTATGCGGGTCGTCAGCCAGGATCACGAAGTCCGCCAGCTTTCCTGGAGTGATCGATCCCTTGATCGCTTCCTCGCGCGACGCGAAGGCGCCGTTGATGGTGTTGATCGTGATCGCTTCGTCCACGGTGATGCGCTGGTTGAGGCCCCAGGTCTGGCCGTCCCAGCCCCGTCGCGTCACCATGCCCTGGATGCCCATCAGCGGCGCGAATGGTCCCGGGCTGAAATCCGAACCGGCAGCCGCGGGGATGCCGGCGTCGAGGAACGATCGGAATGCCATGCTCCGCTTCATCAGGTCCTCGCCGTAGAAGTGGAATTTGTCGGTGTTGTAATACGCATAGGTCGTGAACACCGCGGGAATGGTGCCGGTGGCCTTGATCCGCCGGATCAGGTCGTCGTTGACCAGCGTGCAGTGCGTGATCTTGGGCCGCGAGTCCGCTCGCGGAAACAGTTTCTGCGCGCGTTCCACCGCCGTCAGCACCATGTCGATCGCCACGTCGCCATTGGCGTGGCAGTTGGTCTGAATCCCGGCGCGGTGGACGCGTTCGATCCAGGCGTTCAGGTCGTCCTGGGTTTCGGTCACGTTGCCCTTGTAGGGCGGCGTGATCCCCACATACGGCACGCTCAGCGCCATCGTCCGCTCCGAGAACGAGCCGTCCACCGTGTGCTCGGATGTCGCGCCGAAGCGGATCCATTCGTCGCCGAAGCCGGTGGAAATGCCGCCGTTGATCATCGATTCCAGGACCCGGCCGCTGGCTTCGTAGCTGACGCGGTGCAGAAGATCGCCGCGCTGGCGGACCTGCTGAAGGGCGAAGAGATCGCCGCCTTCGTGGTGCACGCTGGTCAGACCGTAGCGGACGAACTGCTTCGAGATGAATGCGAGGCCGTCACGTTCTCGCTGCAGCGTCTGCTCCGGTGTGAACTTCTCGCGCGTGCCGGCTTTGCTGAACGCGGCTCGGGCGCGGTCGGTGACGCGGCCATTGAGGTCGCCCTGCTCGTCGCGGTCGAACGTGCCGCCCGGAGGGTTCGGCGTGTCCCTGGTGATGCCGGCCATTTCCAGAGCCTTGGTGTTGTAGAAGGACGTGTGGCCGCCGCGATGCTGCACGACCACCGGATGATCCTTCGACACCTCGTCGAGGTCGTGCACGTTCAGTTCCCGTTTGTCTTTCACCTTGGTGTCGTCGAAGAAATACCCTTCCACCCACGTGCCGGGCGGCGTTTCCTTCGACTTCGCGCGCAGCTTGTCGACGATGCTGCGGATGGTGACGAATTCCACCTCGTAGGGATTGCCGACCAGGACGTCGTAGAGGAGCACCGTGCCGGTCGCGTGGTTGTGGCAATCGGTGAACCCCGGGACTACGGTCATCTGTTTCGCATCGATGGTCTGGGTATTCGGACCCGCCAGGCCCTTGATGTCGGCCGTGCTGCCGACGGCAAGGAAGCGGCCCGCCTTTACCGCGAACGCCTCGGCCCGCGGTATCCGGCCGTCAACGGTGTAGACCTTGGCGTTGATGACGATGAGGTCGGCCTGCGGCGAATCGGCCGAGGCAGGACGCCCGGCCTGCAACGGCGCCGCGGCCGCCTGCGCGCCCAGCCAGGGTGCCGCCGCCAGTCCGGCAAAGCCTCCGGCGGTACGAGTGACGAATTCTCTGCGTGACTGCCGTTGTTTCTTCATCGCCTCGACCTCGTGACGGACACCGGCGACCTGCCGGCTGTGCGCGATTCTAGCGCCGTTTCTCAAAAAGCCTGTAGCGTCCGCCTTCAGGCGGACCTTCGCGGACCTTCGCCGACGGCCGGCTGAGCCGGCCACAGGTGAGGGTGGTCGTCACGGCACCCGCCGTGTGGTTGAATGAGAGCGTGGGAACTCGGACGCTCTGGCGATTCGGCGCGATGACGATGACGGCGGTCGCGGTGTGTTGTGTGCTGTCGATTGCCCGCGTCGACGGCCAGCAGCGCGCCGCGGGAACCCACGACTTCACCGGCGCGGTTGAAAGCGTGGATCCGGGCGCGCACACCGTGACGGTCAACGGCGACAACGTCGCGGGTTGGATGGCGGCGATGACGATGGCCTTTCGCGTCGACAGGCCGGAGGTGCTCGGTCAGCTGAAGAAGGGCGACCGTATTGCCGCGACGGTGCGCGACGGCGACACCACGACGCTCTACAACGTTCGCGTCGTCTCTCCGGCTTCTGCCGCTGGAGCTCCGGGCGATCTCCCGGCGCTTTCGTATGTGTGCCTGTCTCCGGGCGAGGAGGCATTTCTGGATGACAAGCCGGGCAAGTGTCCCAAGTCGGGCGCGGCGCTGGTCGCCCGCCGGTTCGTCACCGCGTACTCATGTCTGCGGGTGCAGTTGATCCGCGAGGGCCCGGGCACGTGTCCGGTGGACAAGACGCCTCTGGTGCCGATAACTGCGGCGCTGATTTTCACCTGCAAGGGAGAACCGGCCGTTCGCGAACTGACGCCGGGATCGTGTCCGGATGGCAGCGCGCGCATCAAGTCGTACGAGCGGGTGCCGCACGGCGACCACAATCCGCGCCACGGCGGCCTGCTGTTCATGGCCGCGGATCAGTGGCACCACGTCGAAGGCACGTTCGTCGAGCCGAACATCTTTCGCGTCTACTTCTACGACGATCTGACGCGGCCGATTCCGGCGGAGTTCTCCAGTACAGTCGCGAAGGCCGACAACAACGGCGGTCAGATCGGCGCGCCCGTCAAGCTCGCTCGCGGCTCGGCGGTCAGCACGCTCGAAGCGCCGATCGGCGGAGCTGCGATGCCGATCAACCTGAAGCTGCGTGTCGCGTTCACAGCCGGCGCTGCCCCACAAGCCTTCGACTTCACCTTTTCCGGTTATTCGAAGGATCGCTGAGCCTATCGCACCGGCCGCGCTTTCGGGGGCGCGGTGGATGAGCCCTTCGCGCGTGCCGGCTCGCCGTCCATGAATCGATTGCAGCCGCTGTCGCCGGAGACGCGGAGGCGAAATGGCTGCAGCTCTTCATCGATACACAACCCGAGTGTGTGCGCGCTGGTTCTCGCTCGAGGCTCGAGCTGCCACCATTTGCACTCCGAACATAATCCCCAACTGGACTTGGCCATGTCAGCGATCCATCAAGGATCGTGCCGTTGGACGCGGCCACTCACTGCTTCGGCAATGCGAACGCGATGATCTCGTCGTTGGTCACCTGCGATCCCGTGAGGCCCCCGCCGGTGCTGACCACGGTGACAAACTGACGGCCATCGGCTCCCTGATACGTGACCGGCGTCGTCTCGACAGACGAGG
>DASXIR010000017.1:0-71780 GCA_036497895.1 Vicinamibacterales bacterium
ACAGACGACAGCGAGATGTGCCATCGCCGCCAGAAGTCGCCGGGGCTCGAGGCCTTGTAAGGCGAATCGAAGTTTTGAGGGAGATGCAGTCCGAACAGCAGTCCCAACCCGACTGCCATGTCGCTGTAGCCTGAAAAATCGAAATACAACTGGTAGGTATACCCGCACATCGCCAGCCACGCCGCCGTCGTCCCCATCGTGGCGTAGTTCGCAAGCGCTGGATTGATGAGCGATGCGAGCGAGTCGGCGATTAGCAGCTTCTTGAAGAGTCCGATGACGAAGAATGACCAGCCGCGTTCGAGGTCCTCAGCCCGCTTACCGTGATCGATGTGCTCGAGATCCTGCTCGATCTGTCTGAACCTGACGATCGGTCCTGCGACCAGCTGGGCGAACAACGACACGTAGCACGAGAACTCTGCCAGGTCGGTCGTCGGCTTAATCACTCCCCGGTAGCTGTCAACGATGTAGGTGATCGTGTGGAATGTGTAAAAGGAAATTCCGACCGGAAGAATGATGTTCAGGTGAGCGATGGCGAAGCTTCCACCAAACCCGTGCACCAGGGAGTTCGCCGAGTCGATCGCGAAATCGGCGTACTTGAAGAAGCCGAGCAGCGCGAGGTCGATGGCAATCGGAATCACCAGGCACAGCCTTCGGCGGGTCGGATCGGTCCACCTCAATAGGCCCAGCCCGGCCACGTAGCTCGTGACCGTCGAGAAGGCCATCAACGCGCAGAATTTGTAATTCCAGAACGCGTAAAACACGTAGCCGGTGGCCGCCAGCCACAAATAGCGCTGGGATCTGGTCCGGAGGCGCCAGAACACCAAGTACGTGAGCGGCAGAAAGGCGTAGAGAAACGGAAGGCTGTTGAACAGCATTGATGCGGATTCGCAGTAGCTTACTTCCGCCCGGGTCCACCGTCACCTCGGGCCAGCCCGGGCGCGGCCGCTCGGACCCAGCTTGGTCCCCTGACAATCAGCGTCAGCCCGATGTTGACAAAATTTGTCAAAATACCACGGATTGCCCGGGACATCCTCGCGAGGCATTCCTGTTAACTCATTACGTATAAGCAGTTTAGTTGCTTCACTCTGTCTCCTTACGGCCTTGGCATCACGGTTGCTCAAGAGGGTGCATACGCGACTGAGGCACGACGGCAACCGTCGCGGCCAACTTAATTCAAGGAGATTGCAATGAAGATTCGTAACGAAAAAGGCTTCACCCTGATCGAACTGCTCATCGTGGTCGCCATCATCGGCATCATCGCCGCCATCGCGGTTCCCGGACTGCTCCGCGCCCGTATGGCTGGCAACGAGGCCTCGGCCATCGGCTCGATGCGCGCCATCAACAGCGGCGAGGCGAGCTACTCGTCGAGCTGCGCGGCGGGCAACTACGCCGGCACGCTGGAAGACCTCGTCAAGGTGCCGGCCAGCGGCGGCCAGGGCTTCATCAGCCCCGACCTCAAGACCACCGGCATCACCAAGAGCGGCTACAACGTGACGATCGCTGCCGACGCGAACGCGGTCGCGCTGGTCGCTCCGCCGGTCACCTGCAACACCACGACGCCGGTTGGCAGCTACTGGGCGAAGGCTGACCCGGTCACGCTGAACGGCACGGGCACGCGCTTCTTCGCGACCGACACGCGCGGCACGATCTTCCAGGACCTCGCGACAACGATCACGAATCCGATTCCGGCGGCTCAGCCTCCGGTTCAGTAGGCCAAGCGACTTCAGACGGGCAGGGTGCCAGCAGTGGCGCCCTGCCCGTTGCTCTGTACGGTCGCCGACGCCACCATGACGTGAGCCTTCGCCTCAGCTACAACTCGTACGTCCCATGACGAAACGGTCGGCACTGTTCGCGCTGGTTTGTGCGCTGGTCGGATTGAGCGCCGCGTCCGCGGCGGCCTACACGCACTATCACCTTCTCTACGACCCGACCTACCGAAGCTTCTGCGACGTCAGCGAACGTATCAGTTGCACGCAGGTGTATCTCAGTCGCTACAGCACATTCCACGGCATGCCGGTCGCGATTTTCGGCATCATCTGGTTTGCCGCCGCCGCGTTGCTCTCGATCACCGCACTGTTTGCCCGCGATGCGGTGCGCGAGAGCGTTCCGGGTTATCTCTTTGCGCTGTCCACGCTCGCGCTGTCGGTGGACCTGCTGCTTGGCTACGAATCGCTCGTGATCCTGAAGGCTGTCTGTTTGCTGTGTCTGACCAGTTACGCCGCGGTGGTCGGGCTCTTTCTGGTGTCCGGAGCGGCTACAACATTTCCTATGACCACTTTGCCTCGCCGTGCCGCTCATGATCTGCGGGTGTTTTTCGGCAGCCCGGTCGCGATTGCCATCGCCGTCCTGTTCTTCGCTGGCGCCGGCACCACGCTGGCGTTCTTCCCGCGGGAAGGCGTTGCCGCCAAGCCTGGCGAAGCGGCGGCGGCGGTCGTTCCCAACCAGGACGAGCGCTCGGAGTTCGAGCGCTGGTACGTATCGCAGCCGCGCATTCCCCTGATCGTTCCGACCGAAGGCGCGAAGGTCCTGATCGTCAAATTCAACGACTTCCAGTGCCCGGCCTGCGGCCAGTCGTATCTGTCCTACAAACCGATCTTCGCCAAGTACGACGCGGAACATCCCGGAGCCGTCAAACTGGTGCTGAAGGATTACCCGCTCAACCGCGACTGCAATGATGCGATGGCGCAGACGATCCATCCCGCCGCGTGTGACGCGGCAGTGGCAGTGCGGCTGGCGGCGCCGCACAACAAGATGGATGCGATGGAAGAGTGGCTGTACACGCACCAGCCGGCCATGACCCCGCCGTCAGTGCGGCAAGCCGCGCACGACGTCGGCCTCATTACCGACTTCGACGCGAAGTACGCGGGCACGCTGAGCCTCGTCAAGGGCGACGTTGCCCTCGGGCGCCAGCTGCAGGTGAAGTCGACGCCGACGTTCTTCATCAACGGCGTGAAGGTCGAAGGCGCACTGCCGCCGCAGTATTTCGAGCAGGCGATCGCCATCGAGCTGCAGCGCGCCGCCGCGAAGTGACGTGCGGGCTCTGGCCACTCACGAGCTGACGAAGGATTACTCGGTCGGATTCTGGCGGAAGCGCCCTTACCGCGCGCTCGATCAGCTGTCGCTCGACGTCGCCACCGGGGAAGTCTTCGGTTTCCTGGGCCCGAATGGCGCGGGCAAGACCACGACGCTGAAGCTGCTGATGCAGCTGGTGTTTCCGACCTCCGGCACTGCGGAAATTCTCGGACGTCCGCTGGGCGATCGTTCGATGAAACACCGCATCGGTTACCTGCCTGAGAACCCGTACTTTTACGACCATCTCACCGCCGAAGAGCTGCTGATCTATTTCGGCGCGCTGTTCGGTTTCTCCGCGGCCGACTCCCGTGCGCGCGCGACGCGCCTGCTGGACGAGGTCGGCATCGGTGCCGAGCGGCGCCTTCAGCTGCGCAAGTTCTCGAAGGGCATGCTTCAACGCGTCGGCATCGCGCAGGCGCTGATCAACGATCCCGAGCTCGTGATCTTCGACGAGCCGATGTCGGGTCTCGATCCGCTGGGCCGCCGCGACGTGCGGGCTCTGATCCTTCGACTGCGCGATCGCGGCTGCACGGTGTTTTTCAGCTCGCATGTCCTGAGCGATGCTGAAGCGCTCTGCAGCAGGGTCGCGGTGCTCGCCAAGGGGCGGCTGGTCGCCGGCGGTCTGCTGACCGATCTGGTGCCGTTTCAGGCGCGGGGCTGGGAACTGGTGGTGTCGGGCGTCAGCGAGGCGCTGGTGGCGTCGCTCGGCCGCCGGGTGACACACGCGGTGCGCCTTGGCGACGGCCGCTACACGCTGGAGTTGCCACTCGAACCGGCGCCGGACCAGTGGCTCGCTGAGTTGATGGCAGCCGGTGCGCATCTGGTCTCGCTCAATCCGATTCGTCAGACCCTCGAGGACTTCTTCGTCCAGCAGGTCACCGCGCCCGAGGTGGTGGGGACGAACCGCGGCCTCGACCCTTCCGGCCAGGACGCGGCGTGAACGACGTCCTCGCGACCGTCGCCATCGCCCGGAACGTCTTCCGTGAATCAGTGCGCGACAAGGTCCTGTACAACCTCGTCGTCTTTGCGATTGTTCTGATCGGCGCGTCGTACCTGATCGGGCAGCTCACGGCAGGGCAGGACGTCAAAATCATCAAGGACCTCGGTCTGTCGGCGACGTCGATCTTCGGCCTCTTCATCGCCGTGTTCATCGGCATCGGCCTGGTCTCCAAGGAAGTCGAGCGGCGCAGCATTTACAGCCTGCTTTCCAAGCCGATCGAGCGCTATCAACTGGTGGTCGGCAAGTACGCCGGTCTGGTGATGACGCTTGCGGTGAACGTCGCGGTCATGGCGGCCGCGCTGTACGTCGTGCTGGCCTACCTGTCATGGGGCGTCAGCGCCGACGTTCAGCGCGTATGGGATGCGCCCGGAATGGATCCAGGCCTGCTGAAAGCGATCGGCATGATTTTCGTCGAGCTGATGCTGGTCACTGCCGTCGCCCTGTTTTTCTCGACGTTCTCGACGCCGCTGCTGTCCGCGGCCTTCACCTTCGGCTTCTACATCGTCGGCCATTTCAGCAGCGATCTCAGGAACCTGCAGGACGTGGTGGGCGCGCCGGCCGCGGCCGCGCTGGCGCGCGGTCTGTATTGGGTGCTCCCGAATCTGGCGCAGTTCGACATCAAAGCCGCGATCGTCCACGGTCAGCCCGTACCGGCCGGGTATTTTGTAGTGACCGTCGCCTACGCGGCCGTCTATATTGCCATGCTGCTGACCCTGTCGTCGTTCATCTTTTCCCGGCGCGATTTCAAGTAAGTGACCAGCCGTTTCTCGAGGACCGCCGGCGTCACCGCGATCATCCTGGTGCTGCTCGCTGGTGCCGTACAGCTGCAGGCCGTGCGCGAGGAGCGGTATCCACCCCTCGCCAGCGACGATGAGTCGCTGTATCTGCGTTCGAGCGACACCCTGCGCCGCCTCGCAGGCGCCTACACGCTGAGCGCGTCGGATTTGTACTGGATCCGCGCGATTCAGTACTACGGCGGCAACAAGCGCCGTGTCGAAGCGGAGATGAAATGGCCGGCTCCGCCGCCGGCGCTGGCGAAAGTGCCAGACGATTACCCGTTGCTGTATCCACTCCTCGACATCACGACCACGCTCGATCCGCTGTTCACCGTCGCCTATCGCTTCGGATCCGTGTTTCTGGCGGAAAGCGAACCGCGCGGCGCGGGCCGGCCTGACCTCGCGATTGCGCTGTTGGAGAAGGGATTGCGGTCCCGACCCGATAAGTGGGAGTACATGCAGGACATCGGCTTCGTGCACTACTGGTACATGGAGGACTACAAGGCAGCCGCCGACTGGTTCAACCAGGCGTCCCTGGTGCCGGGCGCGCCGTGGTGGTTGAAGTCACTTGCCGCCACCACGCTGGCGCAGGGCGGCGACCGCAGATCGTCGCGGGCGATGTGGGAAGCTATCCTTCAATCCGCTGACAACGACTGGATGCGACAGGATGCCGAGCGTCGCCTGATGCAACTGCGTGCGCTCGACGAGATCGACCTCCTGCAGCGGCGTCTCGATACCTATGTGGCGCGGATCGGTCATCCGGCCACCAGCTGGGAGATGCTGATTCGGGCCGGGCTCGTCGCCGGCGTGCCGCTCGATCCAACGCGGACGCCGTACGCGTTGAGCGCCGACGGGCAGGTCACGGTTTCGCAGTCCTCCACGATCTGGCCCCTGCCGGTCGAACCGAGGCACCTGCCGACGCCCCCGTCATGATCGAGGGGATGCCGCCGGCGTTTTATATCGTCGTGGCTGCCGCGTTTGGCGCGATTGTCGGCAGCTTCCTGAACGTATGCATTTACCGGCTGCCGCTCGGGAAGTCGATTGTGTGGCCTGCCTCTGCCTGCACCTCGTGCGGCCGGGAGCTTTCCTGGTACGAGAACATTCCTGTTCTCGCGTACACCGCGCTGCGCGGTCGCTGCCGCACCTGCGCGGCGCCGATCAGCCTTCGCTATCCCTTGATTGAAGCACTGACCGGCGCGATGTTCGCCTGGGCCTGGTGGTACTACGGTCCCGGCGTCCTGCTGTTCTCGCGTCTGTTGTTTGGCTGTGCACTGATTGTGCTCTTTGCCATCGACCTCGAACATCACCTTCTGCCCAACTCGATCACGCTGCCGGGTATCGTCGTCGGCTTCGTGTTCAGTCTGTTCACGGCACCTGGCTGGATGGCATCTCTCATCGGCATCCTCGTCGGTGGAGGAGTGCTCTGGGGCGTGGCCGAGGCGTACTACCGGATTCGCCACGAGGACGGCCTCGGGATGGGCGACGTCAAGATGCTCGCCATGATCGGCGCATTCCTCGGCTGGAAGCTGACGCTGGTGACGCTGATGATGGCGTCGCTCAGCGGCACCGTCATCGGGATCGGTCTCATCGTCACCAAGCGCGGCAGCATGAAATACGCGCTTCCATTCGGCACGTTTCTGGCGCTGGGAGCCGCGGCCGCGGCGACGGTCGGACCGGCGCTGCTCGAGTGGTACATCGGGCAATGGTGACGGCCATGCGTCCACTGCATCGGTGACCGGATGCAACTGAATCAACCGGCCATCCAGCTCCTCGGTCTGACTGCGCTGGTTGCGTTTTTGATCGCAGTGCTGACTTTCGCCGTACTGAGATTTGCATCCGCAGCGCGTGAATCACGGAAGAAGGTCGGCTCCGGCGACGAGACGGCGTTCCTTGCCGCGGCGCTTCAGGACGCGGTCGCCCGGTTAAAAGCACAGGAACGCGCGACTGCGGCCAGGGCCGAGGCCTCCGAGCGACTGAGCGACGAAATCGTCTCGAGCCTGACTGCCGGTCTGATGGTCGCTGGACTCAAGGGCGAAGTCAGGATTCTCAATCCGGCGGGACGACGGATGCTGAATCTCTCGCCTGATGCGTCGCCCGAGGCGTGCCACAGCGCGCTCGCCGGCCTGACCCTGACCGAACTGATCGACGAATGTATTGCCACGGGTGTGCCGATCGTCCGGCGCTCCGTGAAATTGCCCGACCCGCGCCACGGCGTTTCGCATCTCGGTGTGACCGTGTCGCCGCTCCTCGACGATCGCCAGTCGCTCCACGGGGTGATCTGTCTCTTCACCGATCTCAGCGCCGTGAAGGAGCTCGAGGAACAGTTGCGACTGAAGGAGAGTCTTGCCGCCGTCGGCGAATTGACCGCGGGGATCGCGCACGAGTTTCGCAACGGCCTCGCCACGATTCACGGTTACAGCAAGCTGTTCGATCTGCAGGCGCTGCCCGAGGGATACCGCCGCTACGTCGAGGGCATTCGCGCCGAAACCGAGTCGCTGAGCCAGGTGGTCACCAATTTCCTCAACTTCGCCAGGCCGGCGCAGCTGACACTTGCGCGTGTGGACCTCGGAGCGGTGTGCGAGCGGACCGCCGAGGAGTATCGAGCCGAGGCGCGCGCGCTCGGCGGCGAGGTGATGGTTCGAGGCGAGTTCGGCGCCGTCGAAGGTGACGAAGTGCTGCTTCGACAGGCCTTCAGCAACGTGATGCGCAACGCCCTCGAAGCCTGCGTCGGCGCCTCGGTCGCCCCCGTCATCGTCGTGCAGTCCGACATCGACCCGGTTCAGAACGTGTCGCGCATCGCGGTCACCGACAATGGTCCCGGCATCCCGGCCGACTTGCGCGAGAGCGTCTTCCGCCCTTTCTTTACAGCGAAGCGTAACGGCACCGGGCTTGGCCTGTCGCTGGTGCAGAAGATCATCGTTTTTCATAACGGACGTATCGCCATCACAACCGCACCGCAGGGCGGCGCCAGCCTGCAAATCTCACTTCCGCTGATGGTCTGACGCACTTCCTGCCGCACGCGAAAGCTGGCCTGACGCAGTTTTCACGCGTCCATCCTTGTCGCTGTCTCGTCGATCCCCGAATTCCCGGTCAAATTCACCGATCGCTGTCGTGTGCCGTCCCGGATCGCCGGTTGCAGCGTGCACTGTGTGCCGCGCGGTTTCTCGTTGCTGGAAGTTGTCGTTGCGACCTCGATTC
Source organism: Vicinamibacterales bacterium (assembly GCA_036497895.1). Taxonomy (GTDB): domain Bacteria; phylum Acidobacteriota; class Vicinamibacteria; order Vicinamibacterales; family CAVVIG01; genus CAVQFC01. The sequence goes on from DASXIR010000017.1 coordinate 8,047, forward strand.
TGGTGGTCGCGGTTGCGGGTGTGGCGCCGTTACTGGTCGTGGCTTCGCGCGCGAATCAATCGGCGCGCATCACCACGATGGCGTCGCTGCTCGCGCAGCAGAAGATGGAGCAGCTGCGCGCCCTCGAGTGGGCAAGAGATCCGTCGGGCGGGCTGCTCAGCGACGTCGACACCGATCTGACGGTCACGTTTGCCGCAGGTAGTGGCGGTTCTGGCCTCCAGCCGTCGCCTGCCGGATCGCTCGACAGAAACGTCGATGGCTACTGCGATTTCATTGCTGCTGATGGTCGCGCGGTCGGGGGAGGGTCCGTGCCGCCGGTCGGTGCAGCCTACGTGCGCCGATGGTCGATCGAACCGCTGCCGCCCAACGCGGACGAAGCGCTCGTGCTTCAGGTACTGGTCACGCGTGATGGATCAGTCCAGATGTCGCCGGAGGACGTCCGGCTGACCAGCATCCGCGTACGGGGAGGTCGGTAACATGACTGGGAGCGCACGCGGCTTCTCACTGATCGAATCGATTGTCGCGATGGGCATCATGCTGACGGTGACGGCTGGCATCTTCGGCATGGTCCATCCCGGCCGTCGCACGACGGCCGCCGAGCTCGAAGTCGCCGACCTGCAGCAGCGTCTGCGCGTCGCCGCGGACGCATTGTCGCGGGATTTGCTGCTCGCTGGTGCGGGATCGTATCTCGGCCCTCACGATGGCGCGCTCGGTCTGTATCTTCCGCCCGTGATGCCGTCCCGGCAGGGAGCCACCGGCGACGATCCGCCCGGTGCGTTCACGAACGATCGAATCACGCTGCTCTACGTCCCCGCCACCGCAGCTGAAACCTCGTTACTCGCAGATCTCACGCCCGAATCGCAGACGCTGCAGCTGGCGCCGAAAGCCGGTTGTCCAGGCGGCGCGAATCTCTGCGGATTCGCCAGGAATGTCTCTGCGCTCGTGTACGACGAACATGGCAACTACGATCTCTTCCCGGTCGCGACCGTGGATGATGGCCTGTCCCAGATCACCGTCAGCAAACCTCCCGATGCGCTGTCGACCACGTATGCGGCAGGCGCGAAGGTCGTGGAGGTAATCAGCCGAACCTACGCGCTCAGAACAGATCCGGCGACTGGTTCGCTGCAGTTGACAACCTACGACGGCACCTACAACGCCGAGGTTCCCGTCGTCGATCACGTCGTACGCCTGTCGTTCGACTATTTTGGCGAGCCGTTGCCGCCCGCGATATCGCGGCCGCTCAGCGACGAATCGGGTCCGTGGACAACCTACGGACCGAAGCCGCCGGACACCACAGTCAAACCGACCGCCTATCCCGCCGGCGAAAACTGCGCGTTCGCGCGCGACGCAGATGGCGAGCCCGTGCCGCGCCTGGCAACGCTTGCTGCCGGTCCTGGACTCGTCAAGCTGACGGCCGCGCAGTTGAGCGACGGCCCATGGTGCCCGGACGCCGCGAACGCCAATCGCTGGGATGCGGACCTGCTGAGGATTCGAAAGGTGGCGGTCACGCTTCGGGTCGAAGCGGCGGCGCCGATGTTACGAGGGCCGGCAGGTCCGCTGTTCGTGAATGGCGGCAGCGCGCGAGGCGGTCTCGCCTGGGTGCCCGATCAGGAAGTGCGATTTGAAATCGCGCCGCGTAACTTGAATCTGGGGCGATAGCGTGAATACGGTTCTTCGGCGCGAGGACGGAATCGCACTGCTGGTCGCCATCATGGCGACGCTGTTGCTGACCGCCCTTGCCGGTGCGATGGTGCTGACGACCACCTCGGAAACAATCATCGCGGCTAACTTTCGTCGAGCCGCGGAGGAACTCTACGCGGCCGATGCGGGACTCGAGCGCATCATTGACGAATTGCGGTCGGTGCCGGACTGGAACGCGGTTCGGCTTGGTCTGGTGCGCTCCTCGTTCGTCGACGGCCCGCCGTCCGGGTTGCGCACATTACCGGACGGCTCGACGATCGACCTGAGCCAAATTGTGAACCTGGCGAACTGCGAGAAGACTGTTTCCTGCACCGACTCTGAGATGAATGCGGTGACGCCGGACCGCCCATGGGCGGCAGCCAACCCGCATTGGGTGTTGACCGGCTACACGCCCTTCGGTGTCCTGCTCACCGCCGGTGCGGGCAATTCGACGATTTACCTCGTCATTTTGGCTGCCGCGAGCCCCGGACCGGGCGATCCGGCGGTTGAGACCCTGGCCCTGAGGGCGGAGGCGTTTGGCTCGAGAGGCGGGCACAAGGTCATCGAAGCCGCGCTGGCGCGGACAGATGCCGGCGTCCGTCTGCTGTCATGGCGCACAGTTCGATAGCAGGCTGCTGGACCAGGGCGTCCTTGACCGGGGGGGGACCCTTACGTACGATCATTTTGGAGCCGATAAGGGGACTGGCCCATGTCCAAACAGATCACGCTTGCCCTGGTGATGCTCGCCTTTGCCGGCACCATGCGGGCCCAGTCGCTAGCTGACGTCGCGAAGAAGGAAGAGGAACGTCGCAAGGCGTCGCCGCCGCCGACCAAGGTCTACACCAACAAGGACCTGGTCGACGTGCCCGGAGGGTCGACCCCGCCTCCGCCGACCTCGCCGTCCGACACAGCTGCGGCCGCCGACACATCCGCCACGTCAGGCAGCGGTGGCGCGGGGAAAATCGACGATGACAAGTCCACCCCGAAAGACAAGGCGTACTGGACGAAGCGCCTGAAGACGTTGCAGGACAAACTCGACAACGACACGGCCTTTGCGTCCGCGCTTCAGTCCCAGGTCAACGGATTGACCACTGACTTTGTCAATCGCGACGACCCGGCCCAGCGGGCCGCAATCGAAGCGCAGCGCGTCAAGGCGCTGGGGCAGCTCAACGATCTGAAAACCGCGATCCCGCTCGACAACAAAGCCATCGCCGACCTGCTCGAGGAAGCGCGCCGCGCTGGCGTGCCGCCCGGCTGGCTGCGGTGAGCATTCGGCTGACACCGGCCGCAACCCCGCTGAAACTTGCCCCTGGCTGGATCGCGGGATGACCGTTCGCTCGCGCCTGTCGACCGACCCGCCGATTCTGATCGTCGAGGACAAAGATTCGCTCCGCACCATGCTCCGCCTGGCTCTGGAGGCGCAGGGGCACACGGTGGTCGAAGCCTCCAATCAACCCCAAGCGGAAGCGGCGCTGCTCGCCAGCCACCCGGCGGTGGTTCTGTCCGACTTGCGCCTCACTGAAGGCGACGGCTTCGGTGTCCTCAGGGCCGCGAAAGATCTCGACCCGCAGCTTCCCGTCATCGTGATGACCGCGTTCGGCAGCATTCAGGACGCGGTGAATGCGATGAAGGAAGGTGCCCTCGATTTCCTCGCGAAGCCGGTTGATCCCGATCACCTGCTCTTGATGGTGGAGCGTGCGCTCGCGCAGCGGCGGCTGGCCACCGAGAACCTGATCCTCAAGGAGGAGCTCGCGCAGCGCCGCGGCGCGCCTCAGATCGTCGGCGACGATGCGAAGTTGAAGCAGGTGTCGCTGGCGCTGCATCGCGCGGCCGCGACCGATACGACGGTGCTGCTGGAGGGCGAAAGCGGCACCGGCAAGGAACTGTTCGCGCGGGCGTTGCACGCATTGAGTCCGCGCGCCGACGGACCGTTTGTCGCCATCAACTGCGCTGCGATTCCCGAGAACCTGCTCGAAACCGAACTGTTCGGCTACGAGAAAGGCGCCTTCACCGGCGCAACCAACCGCAAGCTCGGCAAGTTCGAGCTCGCGCATCGCGGCACGCTGTTCCTCGACGAGATCGGCGACCTGCCGCCGATGCTGCAGCCGAAGATCCTCCGCGCGCTCGAAGACAAGCGGTTCGAGCGGGTTGGTGGTACCACCCCGCTGCAGGTGGATGTCCGCGTCGTCGCGGCGACCAACCGGAACCTGAAGGCCGCGGTCGCGGCGCGCCAATACCGCGAGGATCTCTATTTCCGTCTGTCGGTATTCCCGATCGTGATTCCGCCACTGCGCGACCGTCCGAATGACATCCCGACGCTGGCGCGTTACTTCATCGATCGGTTCTGCCGGGACTTGAAGAAGCAGTCGCTGGGTTTATCGCCGGCCGCCGAGGAGGAGCTTCGTGCATATTCGTGGCCGGGGAACGTGCGCGAGCTGCAGAACTGCATCGAGCGCGCGGCGATTCTGACTGAGGGCGACACCATCCATCCGCGCCACCTGAGTTTGTCCTTCCGTGACGCGCCCGCTGCCGGCGCGTCCAGCGAAGAGGAGGATGCCTGGTGCAGGATCGATCTGTCGGGCACGCTCGCCGAGGCGTCGCGGCGGACGTTGACGGAGATGGAGCGGCGGAAAATCTCACAAGCCCTGAAGGAAGCGCAGGGCGACGCAGGCCGCGCCTCCGAGATGCTGCAGGTTGGTTACCGGCAGCTGCTCGTCAAGCTGAAGGACTACGGATTGGCCTAGCTCTCGACCTACTTCGCGAACCCGACTTTCCTGAGGGTGGTGCGAATCTCGTTCTCGCTCACATCGTCCACAATCGTCGTCGCGCCGATCGCCATAGGCAGCACGAAGTGCAACGTGCCGGCCATCACTTTTTTATCGTGCTGGATGGCGGCCAGGATTTCAGAGGCCGGGAGGTCGGTAATCGGTGGCAGCGGACCGAGGCTGGCGATCACATCCGCGAGCGCGAGCCGGTCCTGCTCGGACAGCACGCCCCGGGCCTTCGCGAGTTCGGCTGCGACCAGCATCCCGACGCCCACCGCCTCGCCGTGTCGGAAACGCCGGTATTTGGTGACGGCCTCGATCGCGTGGCCGGCGGTGTGGCCGAAGTTCAGAATCCGGCGCGGGCCCGTCTCGCGCTCGTCGGCCGTGACCACGTCCGCCTTGATCCGGCAGGCCTCCGCGATGATTGGCGTCAACGTTTCAGGCGTGCGCGTGAAGATCGCCTTGCGCTCGCGGACGATGCGATCGAACAGCGCGGGGCTGGAGGTCATGCCGTACTTGATCACTTCGTACAGCCCGGCGCGAAACTCGCGGCGCGGCAGCGTGCCGAGCACGGCTGGATCGGCGATCACCGCGTGCGGCTGATAGAACGCGCCGATCAGGTTCTTGCCGTGCGGATGGTTGACGCCCACCTTGCCGCCAATCGCGCTGTCCACCTGTGCCAGGAGCGTCGTCGGCAGGTGCACCAGCGCGATGCCGCGCAGGTAGGTCGCCGCGGCGAATCCAGCCATGTCGCCGATCACGCCGCCGCCAAAGGTGATGATCGTCGAGGCGCGGTCGGCATTCGCCCGCACCAATGCGTCGTAAACGCGTGAGACGGTTGCGAGTTGCTTGAAGCGCTCGCCGTCGGGCACGAGGATTGGTTCGGCCGCCGACACCGCGCGGGTCAATTGCGGACCGTGGAGCCGCCATACCAGCGGGCTCGACACGATGAACCGGCGCGCGGGCGCTCGCAGGACATCGAGTGAATGCCCGACGTGGTCGAGAGTGCCGTGGCCGATGGTGACCGTGTACGGGCGGGACGGCGTCCTGACGTCGATGCGGATCGGTCCAGGGGAGTCCATCAAATCAGGATGTTAGGATAACTTAGAATAGGATCTGCTCTGGCAGATCCGTCCTGTCGCTCAACATCATGGCCAAACAAGACAAGAAGCACGATAAGGCAGACGCCTTCGTCACCGAAATCACGCCCCGGTCGCAGGATTTCTCGAAGTGGTACATCGACGTGGTCCTCCGAGCCGAACTGGCCGACTATTCGCCGGTCAAGGGCTGCATGGTGATCCGGCCTTATGGCTACGCGATCTGGGAGCTGATTCAACAGGCCCTCGATAAACGTATCAAGGCGACCGGCCACGTCAACGCCTATTTCCCTCTGTTCATTCCCGAAGGCCTTCTGAACAAGGAGGCCGAGCACGTCGAGGGATTCGCGCCGCAGGTGGCCTACGTCACCGTCGGCGGCGGAGAAGTGCTCGAGGAAAAGCTGGTCGTTCGTCCGACCTCGGAAGCGATCATCGGGACGATGTACGCGAAATGGGTCCAGTCCTGGCGCGACCTGCCGATTCTGATCAACCAGTGGGCGAACGTCGTGCGCTGGGAGAAAGTGACGCGTCCGTTCCTGCGCACGACCGAATTTCTGTGGCAGGAAGGGCACACCGCGCATGAGACCGCGGAAGAAGCTGAAGACGAGACGCTGAAGATCCTGCATCTCTACAAGGAAACGCTCGAGACTGAGCTGGCGGTCCCGGTCGTGGAAGGACGAAAGAGCGAGAGCGAGAAGTTTGCCGGCGCGCTGCGGACCTATTCGATCGAGGCGCTGATGGGCGACGGCCGGGCGCTGCAGGCGGGCACCTCGCACAACCTCGGCCAGAATTTCGCGAAGGCGTTCGAGATCACGTTTCAGGCGCGGGACAAGTCGATGCAGCACGTGTGGGGCACGTCATGGGGCATGACAACACGCCTGATCGGCGCGGCGATCATGGTCCACGGCGATGACAGCGGCCTGATTCTGCCGCCGCGCATCGCGCCGTATCAGGTCGTGATTGTGCCGATTGGTCGCGACAACTGGCGCGAGACCGTGTTGCCGGTCGCGAAAAAACTGCAGGACGATCTCGTCGCCGCGGGCATCCGGGTCACGCTCGACGAGCGCGACGAGCGTCCAGGCTGGAAATTCGCCGAATGGGAAATGCGCGGCGTGCCGCTGCGGCTGGAGATCGGACCCAAGGACATCGAGAAGTCGGCGGTGCTGGTCGCCCGGCGCGACACCCGCGAGAAGCAAAGCATCGCCATGGATGGCCTGACCGCCCGCCTCCGTGAATTGCTCGACGAGATTCAGGCCGGCCTGTTCACGCGTGCGGTCCAGTTCCAGCAGGAGCACACGCAGCGTGCCGACACCTACGCCGCGTTCAGGCAGCTGATGGAAGGGCGCCCGGGATTCGTGATCGCGCCGTGGTGCGGCGCTGCCGAATGCGAGACACAGATCAAGAACGACACCCAGGCAACGATTCGCAACATGCCGATGGGCGCTCACGCCGCAGCTGACAGCCGCTGCATTCGTTGTGACAATCCGGCAACCGCCGAAGCCTGGTTCGCCAAGTCGTACTGACGCCCGGTGTGGCGCGCTGACGCTCTCGCGTGGCGCAGCCCTTTCAGGGCCGAGGCGGCCAGAGCGCGTCGAGCGCCGCCTTCGACTTTTTCTCGATCTTCTTGATCGCCGCGTGACGCCGCGTCAGCTTGTCGCGCTTGACGATCGCGCGGAAGGCATCGACGAGGTGGTCGCGCCACCACTGGTCGCGGGCGCGCGCAAAGGCGCCGGCGATCGCCTCGACGCACGAGGCGTCGCCGATGGTCGAGAGCGCCGCCAGGAATTCCACTGGTAGCGGCGCGCGAGCCGCTTCGATCGATTCACGCAGATCGTAAACGGCCAGGCGGCTCCCACGCTGCGCCAGCGCCAGGTGCGCAGCGGCCCTGACCGCCGTCCAGTCAGGACGTTGCGCCGCCGGCTGCCCTCGCTCGTGCTCGCGGATTCGCTCGATGATCTGCAGCAGGACCGGCAGCGGCGCGCGCTGTCCCGCACGTGCGATTGATTGGCGCATCACCTGCGGGTCCCACGACAGGCTTCCGCGCGCACCGCGGGTCAGCAGATCGAGCGGGTCGAGCGTCTCCTCTGTTCCACCGGCCGCCGACACGGCGGTTTGGACGTCCACGCTGGTGTCGTCCGCCAGCGACGCAAAGACCGGCGCCAGGGTGGATGGCGCCAGATCGCGCAGCCCTCGCAGCGCCGCGACCCGAACCGGTGCCGGCCGCGCCCTGTCCAGCGCGATCTCAATGAGCCGATCCACCGCGGCGGCCCCCTTTGGTCCACGCACGAACACGCCCGCGAGGCTGGCGGCGGCCGCCGCCACCGCGGCGTCGGGGTCGCCGAGGGCCTCGAACGCGATTGGCAGCGCACGCGGGTCGGCGATGCCTTCGAGGGCGCGCAACGCCGCTGTCCGCGCGATCGCATTCGTGGGCGAATCGGCAGCCGACAACAGCCGCTCGACCGCCCGCGCGCCGATCACGGTCAGCCGCGCGACGGCTGCCTCGCGTGTCGTGGCATCCCCGGCGCCGAGATTCTCGATCAGCGTTGAAATCTGTGTGGAAGCCGATGCCCGCGTCGCCACTCGAGCGATCCTAACCCAGGCGGCTCGGGGCAGGCCCCGGCGCCACTCTAGTCGTCCAGTTGCTCGGTCTTGCTGCGCGGGTTCACGATCCAGGCGATGCCGATGCTGAGGAAATACAGAATGATCATCGGCGCAGCGAAGATGGTCTGGTTCATCGGGTCGCCGGTCGGGGTGACGACAGCGGCGATGATGTATGCGATCAGAATGGCGTACTTGCCGTGTTTCCAGAGGAAGCTCGCCGTGACCAGCTTCATCCTCGCCAGGAAGTAGATGATCGTCGGCATCTGGAAGATGACGCCCATGCCGATCAGCATCTTCAGATACAGATCGAAGGTGTCCTGCAGGCGCGGCATGAACACCAGGTCGACGCTGTTGAAGCTGGCGAAGAACCGCATCAGGAACGGAAACGCCACGTAGTGATTGAACGCGGCTCCGCCGAGGAATCCGGCGACGGTGAAAAGTACGAATGGCGTCGCCATCCGCTTTTCTTTCTGGTAGAGACCGGGCGCGATGAAGCACCAGACCTGATACATCACGTACGGTGACGCAATGACCGCCCCCGCGATCAGCGACACGGTGATGTACATCGCGAACCCTTCGCCGGGTTCGGTGTAGACCATCTTGACGCCAGGCGGCAGCACCTTTCGCGTCGGCGCAAGGAGGAAGTCCATGATCTGGTAGATGAAGCCGAACCCGACCAGGATGCCGACGCCGATCGCTATCGCGGAATTGACGATGCGCTTGCGGAGCTCGTCGAGATGCTCCAGAAACGACATCTTCCCCGCGATACTCTCATCGTCGTCATCATCGGGGGGAAGCGGCAAGGCCCCCGAGTGGGGGCCCGGAAAGGGGACCAGGGCCATGGGCGGCTCGCGCCTTACGCGCTGTGATCAGCTTGACGCACCGGGACCGTCTCTTCCACGTGCGTGGTGATCGGCGCCGGCTGAGTTGCTTTCGTCGCGTCGATGGCAGAGCGCTGTTCCTCGATGCGGATTTCTTCTTCGAGCGTGTTCTTGAGCTCGTTCGAGGCCTTCTTGAACTCGGCCAGACTCTTGCCCAGCGAACGACCCAATTCCGGCAGCTTCCGGGGCCCAAAGATGATCAAGGCAATGACGAAGATGATGATTAACTCCGGCATTCCGATGGAACCAAGCATATGTATCCTACTTTCACAAAACCAAGGCGGGTCGGCTCCCTTCATTATAGAAAGCGGCTGAAGGCGGGTCAAGGTTTTCCCCGCCACACGAATCCCCAGAAGTCATTGCAACGTAAGGAATTTATCTGCTAGGATCCGAGCATGCGACGCTACCGTCCCGTGCCCGCAGTGGCCTTCGCGATTGTCGTCTCCGCGCTTGTCGGCGGCTTGTTCGGACGCAGCGCGTTTGCGACCGACGACAAGGTCAACGATCAATATCGCGCCTTCACCTCGGCGCTCAGAGCGATCGAAACCAGCTACGTCGACAAGGTTGATTCGGACCGTCTCGTCTACGGCTCGATTCGCGGCATGCTCGGGACGCTCGATCCGCATTCCAGTTTTTTCGATCCGAAAGAATACGCGCAGATGCGCGAGCGCCAGGAAGGGCGCTACTACGGCATCGGCGTCACGATTCAGGTATACGACGGTGACGTCACCGCGATGGCGGTGTTCGAGGGCTCGCCGGCATACAAGGCCGGCATCCGCCGCGGCGACGTGCTGGCGAAAGTCGCCGGCGAGGACGCCAAAGGGTGGACCGTCGATCAGGCGATGCACAAGCTGCGCGGGCAGAAGGGCACACCGGTCGAAGTGGGCGTCAAGCGCCGCGGCTACGAGCAGCTCATCCCGATGCAGTTGATGCGCGACGAGGTCTACATCCCGACGGTACCCGCGTACTTCATGATCGATGCGACCACCGGCTACATTCGGATGCAGGACTTCGGCGAGAACACCGATCACGACGTGAAGCATGCGCTGCACGAGCTCGCGTCGAAGGGGATGCGGCGGCTGCTGTTCGATATTCGCGCCAACCCCGGCGGTCCCCTCGATCAGGCGATCAAGGTCGCGAACGAGTTCCTGCCGCGTGGCAAGATGATTGTCTACACGCGCGGCCGCGTTGCGAATTCGGATCAGGATTACCGCGCCACTGAAGACAGCGAGTTCACCGATCTGCCGATCGTGATGATGGCGAATCGCGGCAGCGCCAGCGCCTCCGAGATTGTCACCGGCGCGCTGCAGGATCACGATCGCGCCTACATCGTCGGCGAGACCACGTTCGGCAAGGCGCTGGTGCAGTCGGTCTACCGCATCAGCGGCGGCGCCGGACTCGCGCTGACCACCGCGCACTACTTCACGCCGAGCGGCCGCCTGATTCAGCGCCCGTGGGATGCCAGCTTCGACGAGTACCTGAGCTACTCGCTGCGCGATCAGGATGCGAACAAGCCGCACAATCCATCCGACCTGAAGCACACCGATGCGGGACGCCCGGTGTACAGCGGCGGCGGCATCGAGCCGGACAAGCGTGTAGCCGGTCCGACCGAAGGATTCAACCCGGGCCGGTTCGGTCGTCAGTTGAACGGCCGTGGCGAGTTCTCGAACTTTGCCCAGAAGTTCATGGCGGAAGGCGACAACCGGATCAAGCAGCAGGGCACCGGCCGCAAGATCGTCAAGCAGAACTTCGTGGTCGACGAAACGATGATGGCGGAGTTCCGCGAGCAGCTCAAAACGGATCACGTCAAAATCGACGAGGACGGGTTCAAGAAAGACTTCGACTTCATCAGGGCGATGATCCGCTTCGAAATCGACAGCGCCGTGTTTGGCATCGCCGACGCGCGACGTCACCTGATCGGCGTCGATCCGCAGGCGCAGGTTGCGCTGGCGATGTTCGGCGAGGCCCAGAAGCTCACCGAGCTCAGCAAAGGCGCCAAGGTCAAGGCGCACTGAGGCGGTTCGGGCAAGCGACCACAACTCGTGGGGCCATAGATTGGCCTTGCCACTACAGCTAGGCCTTGTTACACTGACGACCGTCTCGGCCCCGGGGCCGCCTTCCGCGTCTGGAAGCGCGAAAGTGGGCCGCAAAACCGGTCGTCTTCCTCCATGCGCCTCGAACGTCTAGAGATCAACGGCTTCAAATCGTTTTCCGACCGCTCCGAGCTGGCATTCGACAAAGGCGTGACGGCGATCGTCGGCCCCAACGGATGCGGCAAGAGCAACGTCGCTGACGCCATCACGTGGGTGATGGGCGAGCAGAGCGCGAAGAGCCTGCGCGGCGACAAGATGGAAGACGTCATCTTCAGTGGCAGTGACGCCAGGAAACCGACCGCAACCGCTGAGGTGCGGCTCAAGTTCAGCGGTTTCCTGAAGACCATCAGCGCCCCGGTATTTCCAGCGCCGGGAAACGGCCGTGCCAATGGCCTGACCGGCGTCAACGGCGACGCCGATGGCCACTCCAGCGGTAACGGTCACGGTGCCTCCGATAGCCACGCCAACGGGAACGGCCACGGGAACGGTGAGGCCGGCGACGGCGTTCACGACGCCAGCAGCCACAACGGCAACGGTCACGGCGAGGGCGCGGTCCTCGCGCTCGTCGGTGATTCGGAACAGCTGGCGCTCCCGCCGGGAGAGATCGAAGAAATTATCCAGTCGGTGGCCCGAGAGATCGAGGTCACCCGGCGGCTCTATCGATCGGGTGAAAGCGAATATCTGATCGACGGCGCCGTCTGCCGTCTGCGCGACGTTCACGATCTGCTGATGGACACCGGCCTCGGCGCCAAGGCCTACGCGATCATCGAGCAGGGCAAGATCGGGATGATTCTGAGCACGCGGCCGACCGATCGGCGTCAGTTGATCGAAGAAGCCGCAGGCGTGACCAAGTACAAAGCCCGCCGCCGCTCGGCCGAGCTGAAGCTCGAGGCCGCGCAGCAGAACCTGACCCGCATCGACGACATCGTTTTCGAGGTCGAAAAGCAGCGCGGCACGCTCAAGCGTCAGGCGTCCAAGGCGCGACGCTACCAGAAGCTCCGCGACGAGCTGCGTCGTTTCGAGAAGGTGCTGTTCGCCCGCAAGTATCGCCAGCTGGCCGAAACCATCGAGTCGGCGCGGGCGCGGCTGACCGAAGCGCGCGAACGCGAATCGATTGCAGGCGCTCGCGTCGGAGAGGTCGAGACCGGGCTCGGACGCCTGCGGATCGAACTGGTCGAGGCGGAAACGCAGGCGACCGCCTCACGCGAAGCCGCGCACGCGCGCGAGCTCGCGATCAATCGCCAGCAGCAGCAGATTCTGTTCGACCGCGAGCAAGTGCAGGGACTCGCGGTCCGGACCACGACGGTGGCCGCGGAACTCGATACGCTCGAGGCGCGTCGCGAGCCGGCGCAGGCGGCGCTCGCCGCGCGGCGGGACGCCGCCGCGCAGGCCGATACCGAGCGCGACCGCGCCCAGGCGGCGCTGACCGCCGACTCCAACGCCTACGAAGCCGCCCATCGAGAGATCGAAGGCCTCGAAGCTGACGTCGAAGCGACCCGCAGCGACGTGTTTTCCGCGATCAACTCGGCGACGGCGCTGCGCCATGCGCTCGAGCACGCGGCGGCGGCGCGCGACCGGGTCGGCGAGACGCTCTCGAAGCTGGACGTCGAAGCAAACGACGTCCGCGTCGAGTCTGAGCGCGCGGCGACCGATCGATCCGCTCATGCTGATGCCTTGCGCCGAGCCCACGAGTCGATTGACGCCACCCGAATCGCGCGGGCGGCCCGCGAATCGGAACTGGCGAGCGCGCGCATCGAGCACGAGTGGCGTGCCCGCGCGGTTCGCTCGCGCGAGCACGAACTGGCCGGCGTCGAGGCGCGCCTGAAATCGCTCGAGGAACTCGACGCGTCCCGTGCGGGATACGGCGATGCCGCGCGCACCGTTCTGGTCCAGGCCAACGGGACTGTGTGCCAGCAGGGCGCGATCGCCGATTATCTCGAAGTCGAGGCAGGCTACGAACGCGCGGTTGAGGCGTGTCTCGGCGATCTGCTCCAGCACATCGTCGTCGAACGTCCGGAACATGCCGCGGCGGGATTTCAGGTCGTGCGTGAAGCCGGCGCAGGTCGCTGCAGCTTCCTGGTGACATCGGCGGCCGAAGCGCCGAAAGCGGTCCGGTCGGCATTCCATGTGGCGATGAGCGTCACCGGCGACGCGTTTTCGGTGTCGGGTCCGGATTCGAGCGCGGCCAGCGGCCTCGACCAATCCGCGATTCCGGTCGGGACCGTGACGCTGTCTTCGGTGGTTCGCGTCAACGGACGTTTTGCCGACGCGATTAGGCGCGCGGTTGGTGACGCCTGGATTGCGCCGTCGTACGACGCGGCAACGGCCGCCAGCCGGCTGACTTCAATCCCGGTGGCGACGATTGAAGGCGATGTGTTTCGCGGCCCGCACCTGGTGTCCGGCGGCGGACTTGCCGAGGCCCGCGGCATCCTCGAGACCAAGCGCGAGATCAAGGAACTGCGCGAGCGGATCAACAACGATCGCGGCGACCTCGCCCGGCTCGCCGCGGAAACCAACGAGCTCGAGGCGGCGATCGCGCTGGCCTCGTCGGCGATTGCCGCGCTCAGCGCTGAATTCCACAAACAGGAAAAGGCCGTCGTCGGTCTCGACGCGCAACTGCAGCACGTCACCGATGAAGAGGCGCGCCTCGCGCAGCGGAGCGAGCAACTTGCGCGCGAACGGCGTCAGGCGGAGGACGAGCGCGATCAGCTTGATCGGCGTCAGGACGAGGCCCGTGCGTCGATTGTCAGGCTCGACGAGGATCAGCACCAGGCCGACGAGCGGCTGACCGCCGCGCAGCGGCGGTTGTTCGAAGCCCGCGAGGCGGCTGACGAATTGAGTCGCCGCGCCGCCGACGCTGGTGCGGCGCATGCCGCGCTGGTCGAACGGGCCAGCGCGCTGGCCGGAGAGATCCAGCGGCTGATTGAGGCGGGCGAGGAGATGGAAGCCCGCGTCGCCGCGCTCGCGGTCGAACTCGAGCAGTCGCGCCGCCGGGCCAGCGAACTCGGCGAGGCGATTGCGGCCGGGGAAGCGCGCCTCGATACCGACGTCATCGACCTCGACACTCTGAGGCAGACGGTTGCCTCGACCGACGAAGCGGTGACGGCCCTGCGTGTCCGGACCGACGAGCTCGATGCGACCATCAAGGAAGCGCGCTCCGCCCACGACGCGGTCCGGGCAGTCGTGTCCGAGCTCGACCTCGCGCGGGTCACCGCCGAATCCGACCTGTCGCACCTCGCTCACACCTGTGAAGACGCGGTCAACGCTACGCTCGACGAAGTGGTCGTCGAAGTGGAGCAGCTCGAACGCGACGGTCGGGCCATCCCGGATGCTGCGGCGATTTTCGCCGAGGAGACCGACGAGGACGACGTTCGGCTGAAGCCGGACACGGCTACTGAGGCCAGCGGCCTCGAAGCGGATCCGTCGCTCGCGGCGGCCGTGCAGCGGACGCTGAGCGCCGAGGACGCCATCACCGCGTTGCGGGCCAGGATCGAACGCCTCGGCCCGGTCAACATGATGGCGATCGAACAGTTCGACGATCTCGAGTCGCGCTTTGCGTTCCTCTCGACGCAGCGCAAGGACCTGGTCGAGTCGATCGCGCAGACCACCGAAGCCATCAAGCGCATCGACGACACCACCAAGCAGCGCTTTTCCGAGGCGTTTGCGGCCATCAATACCAACTTCCAGCAGATCTTCAGCACCCTGTTCGGCGGTGGCCGCGCCGGCCTGACCCTCCTCGACGAGAACGATCCGCTCGAAAGCGGTATCGAGATCATCGCTCAGCCGCCGGGCAAGCGGCTGCAGAGCGTCCAGCTGCTTTCGGGCGGAGAGAAGGCGTTGACCGCGATCGCGCTGATGTTCGGCATGTTCAAGTTCAAGCCAAGCCCGTTCTGTCTTCTCGACGAGATCGACGCGCCGCTCGACGACGCCAACATCGGGCGGTTTGTGGAAATGCTGCGCAGCATGCAGGCACACACCCAGTTCATCGTCATCACCCACAATCGGAAGACGATGGAGATCGCCGATCGGCTGTATGGGGTGACAATGGAAGAACCGGGCGTTTCGAAGCTGATCTCGGTGCAGTTGAACTGAGCCGGCCGTCCTCCCGTATCTACCTTGCGGAGGGGTTCCCGAATGGCACGACGCATTTCCCAATGGTCCGCGGTCCTGCTGCTGCCGATGGCGGTCGCCGTGGGCGCCTGCGACATGTCGCTTGGCAACCTCGCGGGACGCGCCTCCGAGGAATGGACCCACACCTACCCACTCTCTCCAGGCGGCGAAGTACGGCTGGTCAACATCAACGGCAAGGTTGAGGTGGAAGGTGTCGAGGGGCACACGGTCGAGATCGTGGCCGAACGGATCGCACGGGGAGCCACCGACGACACGGCGCGCGAACTGCTGCCGCGAATCAAGATCACCGAGGACGTGAAGCCCGACCGCGTCTCGGTTGAAACCGAGCGGATGGGCGGCATCATGATCGGTGCCGGCTACGAGGTCCGCTATCGTGTCAAGGCGCCCAGGGACTCGGTCGTCAACGTGACGTCGAACAATGGCGTGATCGCGCTGACAAACCTGTCCGGCAATGTCACGGCGCGCACCACCAACGGACTGGTCAGCGGCAAGATGATGACCGGCGGCGTCAACGCCCGTGCTACCAACGGCGGGATAAACATGGACATGGCCTCGGTCGGCGCTGAGAAGATCGCTCTGCACACCACCAACGGCGGCGTCACGCTGGGGTTGCCGGACACGGCAAAGGCAGACCTCGAGGCGTCGTGCACGAACGGCGGCATCAACGTGTCGGCGCTCGAAAAACTGGCGATCACCGACAAGTCACGTCGGCACATCGAAGGCAAGCTGAATGGTGGCGGCACCAGCATCGTGCTGGAGACCACCAACGGTGGTATCAGGGTGCGGCCTCGAAGCGGCAACGGCGCACCGACGGACACCGACGATGACAAAGAGCGCTGATACGAGCGCCTTCACAGGCGCCTTCCTCACAGAATAGTGAACGAGGACAAGGCCAGCAGGTACCATCGTCTCAAGCGTCAAGCCGGCGTCGTCTCGGTGGTCTGGACCGCGGCGCTGCTGGCGGGACTTCTCGTCACCGGTTGGAGCGGCGTCTTTCGTGATGCCGCAGCTGCATTCGGCTCGGCTTTTCCCTCCGTGCTGCGCCCGACGCTGACTGTCCTTGCCTACGTTGTGCTTCTCTCGCTTCTGAACGAGATCATCAGTCTGCCCATCGATTTCTACAGCGGCTTCATGCTCGAGCGCCGCTACGAGTTGTCCAACGAAACGCTGAAGGCCTGGCTCGGCGATCAGGCGAAGTCGTTCGGCGTCGGGATCCTGCTCGGCGGCGTGGCGGCGGCCGTCGTTTACGGGTTGATTCGCTGGTCACCCGGCTGGTGGTGGCTGACCGCCGGACTGGTCTTCACGCTGCTGATCGTCGGCCTGGCTAACCTCGCGCCTGTCCTGATCCTGCCGCTTTTCTACGCCATCAAACCGCTCGAGCGTGAGGCGCTTCGGGAGCGTTTACTCGCGTTGGCCGAGCGCGCCAACGCCCGTGTGCTCGGCGCCTACGAATGGGGGCTGGCGGCGAAGACAAAAAAAGCCAACGCCGCGCTGACGGGCATCGGCGGGACGCGCCGGATTCTGGTGTCGGACACGATGCTCGCTGAATACTCGGACGAGGAAATCGAAGTGGTGCTGGCGCACGAGATTGCGCACCATGTGCACGGTGACATCTGGAAGGGCGTCGCGTTCCAGAGCGCGTTGACCATCGGCGGCTTCTATCTCGCGGCTCGCCTGCTCGCGCTCTTTGCCGGGCCAGCCGGACTTCATGGCGTCGAAGATGTCGCCGGATTGCCGCTGCTGCTGCTGTCGGCTGGCGCTGTTTCACTGGTGATGGTGCCGGTCGCACATGCGATGTCGCGTGCATTCGAACGAAGCGCCGACCGCTTCGCCCTCGCGCTCACCCGCAACCCGGCCGCGTTCATCTCCGCCATGCGCCGGCTCGGTGCCCAGAATCTTGCCGAAGACGACCCGTCCCCTCTGGTCCAGGCACTGTTCTACAGCCACCCGCCGATCCGGGACCGGATCGCGGCCGCGCAAGCCTTCAAGTCCTGATTGAGCCGGTCTCGCGCCGTTTCTCGCAATCCCGAGTGGAGGCGAGAAATGAAACGACTGGGGGCAGTCGGATTGACCCTGGCGATGTGTTGGCAGCCGAGCGCCGCCGTGGCCGGACCACCGACCATGGACGGGCCAATGGGTCGCACTGCTCTGGCGGCGATATCGGGCCTTCCCGATCGATCGCCGGACCGTTCGGACATCGCCGGCTGGAACGCGGTCGGCCGCATGATCTCCGCGGGAGACGCCGTGGTGATTGGGACCGCATCGGGATCGAGCGTTCGACGATTCATCGCGCTGAGCGGCCTCACCATCGTAGTTCTGCGCGACGACTTCAAGCTGCCGGACCGGGCACAGCTTCAGCTGCTCGAGCTTTCCCGGATGGATCCGAACGCCCTGGTCCACTCTTCAACAGGCGTTGTCCGGCGTTATAAAGCGATTCAGGTATCGCCCACCGGCATTTCCCTCGACAACGTGAAGGTCGCTGAACTCCACGATGTCGTCGAACTCATTCCTGCCTCTGACATTCAATTGATTTCACGGGTACTCCGGCGGGGCTCAGGCGCAGCTGCGGCATTCGGCACGGTTGGCGGCATCCTTCTGGGTTCGTGGCTCGGAGGTGCGATTGCGTCGCAAGGTTGTCGCGGCGACTGCGGCGGCATCGAGACTGCGGCGTTCGCCAGCGTGACCGGCGTCCCCATAGTGACCGGTTACGGAGCATGGCGATGGAGCAGCCGGCTGTCCGAGGAAGTCGTCTACCGCAAGCGATAGAGATCGCGCCGTTCGTCGGTGGCGATGCGGTCCACGTCCAGGCGCGTGACGTAGGCCCGCAAAGCAGGTGAACTCGTGACGCGATCGACGATGAGATAACGACAAGGCGGCGGGTCGGTTAACTTCGCCGCTTCTTCTTCGCCACCCGACGACATCCTGAGCAACGCCGCCGTCAGCGAATTCTGCCGGTACCATTCAGCTGCCGTCACGGGCATGCGTCCGATGTAGCCGCCGGCCAGCGGATGCTCGTGCTCGGTGGCGTAGAACAGGACGCGGCGATCCTGCGACCCGAGCCCGACGCCGAGTCCGTCACCGATGCCGAACGGCACTTCACACACCGCCCCGGGTTCCACCGCGGCGAGGGCGCGGTAGACAGCGGGATGGTCGACCGGCGTCATCCGTATCGGTGCATCCCAGTACTCGAACGTTACCAGGGCGATCACGAGCCACTGGAGGGCCGGCGATCGAATCCAGCCGGAATCGCGCGCCGCCCGCATGCCGAGCAGCACCGACACTGCCAGGAAAACACCGACCATCGCCCGGCCGGGCATGCGCGCGTTGGCGGCGAGCGGCACGAATCGCATCAGGATTTCCGGCAGCTTGAGGCCGGTGTCGAAACCGCCGATGGTCAGAAATGGACCCAGCGCAAAAATAGCGAACGCGACGCCGACCATCCACCACGGACGAGCCTCGTCACCCGGATTCCTCGCGAAATCCCTAAGGGACAGTATCAGCAGCACCAGCGGCACGATTCCAAGCCAACCGATCGCCTCGACGTAATCGAGCTTCAACCACTGATACGCCTGCGTGCTGAATGTCGCGACCAGAGGATGCAGGGGATGACCGAGCAGCGGCGCAATGACGTCCACGCCGTGCGGGATGCTGCGCCAGCCGTATTCCTGGGTGACATATTCGCCGCGCAGGACGAGCCGCGCAGCCTGCCAGAGCAGAGGCGACGCCCCGACCGCGAAGACCATCGTCACTCGCCGTGCCACGGCGGTCGCTGTTCGGAGGCGTTGGAGCCGTTCCGGGTCCTGACGGATGACGACGCGCCAGGTGCAGGCGATCCAACCGGCGAGGCCAACCCACATCACCGTCAACGCATTCTGAGGCGTGCGGATTGAGAGGTCCTTTGACGCCAGCGCCATCGCGCCGCCGCCGGTGACGAAGATCACCGCGGCAAGTGCTGCAGCGATCACGGCGACGCCGATGCAAACCAATCGAAGGCGGCTGGCGGTCGGCGCCAGCGGACGACCGGCAGGAGCGACCTCGAACCAGTGAACCCAGGCGGCAAGGTAGACCGCCATGAACAACCCCAGGTACACGACGTAGTAGTACGCGATGTAAGCGGTCGCCGCGAACACCGCGCCGGCGCCGACCGCGGCCGCGTTCGATCCACCGTGCACGGCGCGGCGAAAGGCGAGTGCGAACAATGGCAGCACCCACGCCGCAACCAGGTCGAAGTGGCCGAGCATGTGAACCGCTACGTACGGAGACAGACCAAACAGGATCCCAGCCAACACAGATGCCCGCCGCTGTCTTGTGATGTCCCACGCGAGCGCGTACGCGCACGACATGTTCAGGAACACGTAACCGAGGAGCAGCAGGTTCTGCGCGGTCACGACCGAAGCGTGTGCCATCACGGTCGCGGCGACCAGCGCCGGAAGCGCGGTCTGCGGATGGTCGGCGATCGTGGTGCCGAACGGATAGAACAGGTAAGTGGTCTTGAAGTAGGCGAGCCCCGGAGTCGCGAGCACATGCCGCATCCACCACAGGTTCCACACGAAGCTGTAGTTGTCGCCCGGATCTCCAGGGAGTGCGTCAGACAGATGATGGACGAGCGGCCACGTCCATCCGATGGTCAGGCCGGCGAACAACGCGAGCGGGCCGGCGTGCCGGCCGAGCGAGGCGATCCGACGGCTACTCATGCCGGAGCGCGACCGCAGGATCCACTCGTGTGGCGCGCCGGGCCGGAATCAGGCAACCGAGAAGAGCCGACGTCACTAAAGCAAGACCAGCCGCGGATAGTGCAAGTGGGTCCGCTGCGGATACGCGTACGAGCTCGGACTGCAGTACCCGGTTGAGTGCCAGCGATCCCGCCAATCCCACCGCGATCCCCATCGCCAACGGCAACACGCCTTCCGCCAATATCAGCTGAATGACATCTCGGCTGGTCGCGCCGATCGCGATCCGAATACCGATCTCCCTCTCTCGTTGACTCACTGAGTGGGCGATGACGGCATAGAGTCCGACGGCCGCCATCAACAAGGCGATTGCCGCGAAAATCAGAAACAGGGTTGCGATGCTGCCATTGAACGCATAGCCCCAGGCCAGGCGGTCCGCGAGTGCAAACGGCCCAAGCCAGATCGGAAGGATCGGGTCGATCGCGGTGAGCTCACGACGAACCGACGCGCTGATGGCTTCAGCGGGAATTCTGCTGCGCACGAATACCCACATCGCCGCGGACGGTCGCGCTCGGTACGGCAGGTAGACCAGCGGCGCCATTTCCTGACGAGTCTGATCGTTCTGCACAATGTTCGATATCACGCCGACCACTGTGACCCATTGATCCGTGGCAGCGCGCTCGAACAGTCGAACGCGCTTTCCGAGCGCGTCTTCGTTCGGCCAGTACTGACTGGCGAACTGCTGGTTGACGATCGCGTTTGGTGCGTTCGTGGCGCCGTCGTGGTCGTTGAATTCGCGCCCGGCGATGACGGTGGCGCCGATGGTCCGGACATAGCCGGGGCCGATCGTCATCGCCGAGAGCACCGGCCGCCGTTGCTCGTCAAGCGGCGCGTCACCTGCGAGCTCGAACGGAACGCGCCTCGACCCGCCAACTGGCGGGGCGCTGGCGATCGCGGACGATTCCACGCCGGGTATGGCGTTGAGCCGCTCACCCAGCCGATCGAAGAACGACTGGCGGCCCTGCTGGCGAGGATATCTATCCTCCGGAAGATTCAAGTACATCGTCAGGACATTGGTCGGCTTGACGCCGAGATCGGCGGTGTAAAGGTTCACGAAACTTCGAATCAGGACGCCCGCGCCCCCCAGCAACACGACGGCGAGCGACACTTCGGCCACCACCAGGTATGTCGACAAGCGGGTCGCGCGACGGTCGCGGCAGCCGCCCCGAACATTGATGGTGATGCTGCCCAATCGCGACAGCCGGATCGCGGGAACGAGGCCGAAGAGCAGCCCGGAGCCGATCGAAATCGCGGACGCATACAGGAGCACGCGAGCGTCCATCGAATAGTCGAGGATGTTGTCGAAATACGACCCGCCGACCTGACTCGATGGACTCGCGGCCAGCTCGTACACTCGCAGGCCCCATCGAGCGATCCACCAGCCGGCGGCACCGCCCAAAACTGAGAGCAACAGACTCTCGATCAGCACCTGCCGAACGATCTGCCAGCGCTCGGCGCCAAGCGCGAGGCGGAGGGTGACTTCGTGCGCCCGGGAGATGGCGCGGGCGAGCATCAGGTTGGCAAGATTTGCGCAGGCGATAAGCAAGACGAAGCCCACGGCCGCCCACATCGCGCCATAGATGGCGGCGGCTCGCGAACCGATGAAGAATTCGGAAAATGTCCGGACCCGCGCCTCCACGCCTCGATTGGTCAGCGGTTGGGCGTTGGCGAGACGGCTGGCCACGACATTCAGTTCGGCTTGCGCGTTCTCAATGGAGACACCGTCACGGAGCCGGCCGAATACGAACCACAGCGGTGTCTGCCCGCTATCGAGATCGGGGGCTGGTGCCAGCGGAATCCAGAGGTCCTGATTCTGAGGAAACGAGAAACTCCGATCCATGACGCCGATCACCGTGGTCGGCACGCCGTTGAGTCGAATCGTCCGGCCGATAATCGCCGGATCCCGTCCGTAGCGCCGCTCCCAAAGTCCGTAACGAAGGATGGCAACGGGGGCGGCGCCGCGCGCCTCATCGGCAGCGGTGAAATCCCGGCCCATCAGTGGCCGCGCCCCGACGATGGAGAACGCAGCGGCGCTGATGCGGGTGGCGTCGTACTTCTCAGGGTCGTTGCCGCCGTCGTCGACAATCGCCTGCAGGTCGGCGACACCGCCGATTCCGGCGAACGACCCGGTCTGCGATCGCCACGCATCGAAATCCGGATACGCAGCGCAGCAGCCGCGCCCGTCCTTCTGGGTGTCGATGTAGACGATCCGTTCGTTGTCAGCGACCGATCGGAACCCTCTGAACAGGATCGCGGAAGTGACCGTGAATACGATCGTGTTGGCGCCGATGCCAAGGGCCAGCGTCAGCACCGCCGCTGCGGTGAACGTCGGAGAGCGCCGCATGCCGCGCAAGGCATAACGTAGGTCCTGCGCGATGCCGTCGAACCAGCCGGAGAGAGACATGCGGATAGATTATGCGCGCAAAAGAAAACGGCCGCCCGAATGAGCGGCCGTCCGGTCTTGCTACTGAGTATCGATTCAGGAGGGCGAAGCTATTCCTTTTTCGCCGCTCCGGCTTCTTCCTGAAGCAGCGCCTTGCGGCTCAAACGAATCTTGCCGGTGGGGTCGATGTTGATCACCTTGACCAACAGCTGTTCGCCTTCCTTCAGCTCCTCGCGCACATCCTTGACGCGGTGGTTCGCAATCTCGGACACGTGCAGCAGGCCGTCAGTCCCGGGCATGATCTCGACGAAGGCGCCGAAATCGGTAATGCGCTGGACCTTGCCCATGTAGGTCTTGTTGAGCTCGGGCGTCGCCGTGAGCTCCTGGATGATCGAGATCGCCTTGGCCGCCGATTCGCCGTCGGCTGACGCCACGTTGACGCGGCCATCGTCCTCGACGTCGATCTTCACGCCGGTGCGCTCGATGATGCTGCGGATCATCTTGCCGCCCGGTCCGATGACGTCGCGAATCTTGTCCACCGGAATGCGGATGGTGACGATGCGCGGCGCGAACAGCGAGATGTTCTGGCGCGAGCTGCCGAGCGCCTCGCGCATCTTGCCGAGGATGTGCAGGCGGCCGTTGCGCGCCTGGTCCAGCGCCTTCCGCATGATCTCGGTGGTGATACCCCCAACCTTGATGTCCATCTGCAGCGCGGTGATGCCGTCAGCGGTGCCGGCGACCTTGAAGTCCATGTCGCCGTAGTGATCCTCGGCGCCGGCGATATCGGAGAGGACGGCGTACTTGCCGCTCTTCTCATCGATCACCAGACCCATCGCGATGCCCGCGACCGCCTTGCTGATCGGCACGCCGGCGTCCATCATCGCCAGCGATCCGCCGCACACGGAGGCCATCGACGAGGAACCGTTGCTCTCGAGGATGTCCGAGACGATTCGAACGGTGTAGGGGAAGTCGGCTTCCTTCGGCATCAGAGAGGTGAGCGAGCGTTCCGCGAGTGCGCCGTGTCCGATTTCGCGGCGGCCCGGGCCGCTCATGCGTCCGGTTTCACCGACCGAGAACGGCGGGAAGGTGTAGTGGAGCATGAAGCTCTTCCACGTTTCTCCCTCGAAGCTCTCGATCTTCTGCGCATCGTCGGCGGTGCCGAGCGTGCAGGTGACGAGCGCCTGGGTTTCGCCGCGGGTGAACACGGCCGAGCCGTGGACGCGGGGCAGGACGCCGGTTTCGATCCAGATGTTGCGGATCTCGTCGAACTTGCGGCCGTCGAGGCGGACGCCGTTGGTCAGCACCTCCTCGCGAAGAACTTTCTCCTTCAGTTCCTTGAAGATCGCCTTGGCATCGGCCTTCTTCTCGGCCTCGGTCTCCGACGGGAGCTCGGCGAGCAGACCCTTGAGGGTCAGGTCGACCGTCTCGTAGTTCTCGAGCTTGTCTTTGATGCGCATCGCCTTGGCGAGCGGCTGGAAGACCTTGTTCTCGATTTCCTTGTGGAAGTCGGCGGCGATCTCCTTGGTGGCGACCACCATCTTCTTCTTGCCGGCTTCCTTTGCGAGGTCGTCGATGACCGCGACGATCTGCTTGATCGCGGCGTGCGCGGTGTCGAGGGCGGTGACGACCTGTTCCTCGCTGACTTCCCTGGCGCCGGCTTCGACCATCACCAGGCCGTCCTTGCTGCCGACGACGATGAGATCGAGCTTGCTCTCTTTGCGCTGCAGGAAGGTCGGATTGACGATGTACTGACCGTCGACCAGGCCCATGCGGACCGCGGCCACCGTCTTCTGGAACGGGATGTCGGAGAGCGCGAGCGCGACGGACGCGCCGGTGATCGCCATCACGTCGGTGTCGTTCGCCTGATCAGCCGACAGCACGAGCGCAATGATCTGCGTCTCGAAGCGCCAGCCTTCCGGGAACAACGGCCGGGTCGGGCGGTCGATCATGCGGCTGGTCAGCACTTCCTTTTCGGCCGGCTTGCCTTCGCGCTTGAAGAAGCCGCCGGGGATGCGGCCCGACGCGTAGGTGTATTCACGGTAGTCAACGGTCAGCGGCAGGAAGTCGATGCCTTCGCGCGGGCTGGCCGCATGGCAGGCGGTGACGAGGACAACCGAGTCGCCGAGGCGGACAATCACCGAGCCGTGCGCCTGCTTGGCGAGTTTACCGGTCTCGAATCGCAGCGTGTTCTGGCCGACTGTAATTTCGCGAGTGTGCATAGGGAGCAACTTCAAAAAGCTGAAAGTGAATCAGAAAACAAAAACGCGGCGACCGCACCGCTCACTTGCGGATGTTGAGCCGCTTGATGAGGTCGGCGTAACGGTGTGCGTCCTTGCCTTTGAGGTAATCGAGCAGCCGGCGGCGCTTGCCGACGAGCATCAGGAGGCCGCGGCGCGAGTGGTGATCTTTGGCGTGCGACTTGAAGTGCTCGGTGAGGTAATTGATGCGTTCGCTGAGAATCGCTACCTGTACTTCAGGGGAGCCCGTATCGCCTTCGTGAGTCTTGTAACTGCCGATGAGTTCTGTCTTGCGGTCCTTGGTCAACGCCACCTGAACTACCTCCACGAACGCTCCAGAGGGCCGGGCCGAATGTCCCGGGCCGGATGCGCCGTCTATGCGAGAAATTTCGTTAGTCGAGCAAGCACAACATGTTACACCAGAACGACGAAGGGATGCAAAAGCATGGAATCGCCCTTCGCACGGGCAAGCGCGATCAGTTCGCCGTCTGGATCGAGCAGCCGGACGAGCGGCGCAACCGGGCCTGGGACTGCGAAAGCGGGGCTCTCAGCCTGCGGATCGTCGAGCCCCGGGTCTCTGGTTCTGAGCCTGGAGTGGTCAGGCAACCAATCCGCCGGACCGACGGCCCGGCCATGCGCCACGTGACGGACGCCCTCGCCGGTCAGGGTCACTGACGGAGCGCCTGGGAGCATCCCGGACATCGCCACCATCGACCTGGTGGCCAACGCGGGATCGCGCTCTGCCGCGTCGAGCGTGATGGCTCTCGTCACGTCGAAATCACCGCTGCGGGTCCGCCGCAGCGCGGTCAGGTGCGCACCGATTCCCAGGCGCTCGCCCAGATCGTGCGCCAGCGATCGGATGTAGAAGCCGGCGGAGCAGTCCACTCGAAGTGTCACGCAGTCCGAACCGGCGCTCACGACTTCGAGGTGGTGTGTCGTGACGCTCACGGGGGCCGACCGGGTTGGTCCGCCGGCTGCGCCAGCCGGGCCGGGCGGCTCGAGTCGGGCAAGTGAGGCTGCCAGGTCTGATTCGCCCGCGGCGCGGGACTTCAGCCCGGCACCGGCGCGCGCGGCTCTCGCGATGGCGTAGCTGCGCCGGCCGTCGATTTTCTTTGCGGAAAATGCCGGCGGCCGCTGCATGAAGGTGCCGCGAAACGCCTCCAGCGCCGCCTCGATCGCGTCGAGGGTCGGCCACGCGCCTGCGTAGACCTCGCCGATCGGCACGCCGTGCGCGTCCGCCGTGTCAGTGGCGAACCCCAGCCGGATGGTCGCGTCGTACGACTTGTCGCTTGCGCTCAGGAACTGCGCAAGGCGCGTCGCCTTGCCGAGGACGAGCGGCAACAGGCCAGTGGCCAGCGGATCCAGGGTGCCGGTGTGGCCGATGCGTTTCTCGCGCAACGCCCGCCGCATCCGAGCGACCACATCGTGCGAGGTCGGTCCGGCCGGTTTGTCAACGAGGAGCAAGCCGTCCATCGATGGCCTGCTGGAGCTTTTCGATAAACGTCCGGCGGAGCGATTCAATCGGGCCGCGGACGGTACAGCCGGAGGCATTCCGGTGTCCACCGCCGCCGAATTCTTTGGCGACGGCGTTGATGTCCACGTCGCCCTTGGATCGCAGGCTGACCCGGTACTCGTCGTCCTCGTTCTGCTTGAAGAACACCACCGCCTCGATGTTCTTCACCGTGAGTGGCTCGTTGATCAGCCCTTCGGTTTCGTCGTAGGCGCCGCCGGCTGCCGCGGCCATTTCCCGATCGAGATAAAGCGCGGCGACCCGTCCACTGGCGTCGACCTGCATGGCGCTCAACACCGCGGCGAAAAGGCGCAGACGTCCCATCGTGTTGCTGTCAAACACCTGACGCGCAACCTGAACCGGATCGACGCCCGCTTCCAGGACCTGCCGGCAGATGTCGAAGGTGCGTGGTGAGATGCTCGAAAAGTGAAACGATCCGGTGTCGGTCAGGATCGCCAGATACACGTGCGTGGCGATTTCGACGCTCATCGGCGCGCCGAGCGCGCGCACCAGGTCGAACACCAGTTCGGCACAAGCCGCTGCGCCCGGGTCGAACCAGTTCAGCGCGCCGTATGACGTGTTGCCTTGATGGTGGTCGATGTTGATGACGAAGAACCGGTCGAGGCCGGCGACGCCAGTGCGCTTGAGGTCGCCGCACTCCATGATGATCGCGGCGTCGAAGTCGCCCTCGACCACCGTGGCGACGCGGATCCCGAGGACGCCGGGGAAGACCATCAAGGGCGGCGGCGCCGGGTCGGCATTGACCACGGTGACGTCCTTGCCGAGTGCGCGGAGCGCATAGGCCAGCGCCATCTGCGAGCCGATCGCATCGCCATCGGGTCGTGCGTGCGACGACAGCACGAAACGCTGCCGCAACCGGATCGCCTCGGCGATCCGATGAAGTTCCGGGTTGGTTCGATCAGGCGCTGGAGTCGTCATCTCGGTCGGGCGGCGCTGGCGGTTGGGCGTGGATTTCGTTGAGCAACTGCTCGATGCGGTCCTGGCCGGCGATCGCCTTGTCGACCATGAACTGCAGTTCCGGCACTCGCTTCAGGTGGAGCCTCTGGCCGATCTGACGGCGGAGGAACGGGATCGCCCGGTTCAGTGCACGATCGCTCGTCGCCTGAACCTTACTGTCGCCGAGGGCGGTGTAGAACACCCGCGCCTGCTGCAGATCGGGCGTCACCTGAACACGGGTGATGGTGACGAAACCGATGCCGGGATCGTGCACGTCGCGAGCCAGCATCAACGCCAGCTCGCTGCGAATCTGGTCGGCGACGCGCTCGGGACGGGATCCTTGGGACATGCGAGAAAGTCAGTGGTCCCTACGCAACCGTCAGGACCCGTTCCTTGGCGAAGACCTCGATCACGTCGCCGACCTTGAGGTCGTTGAACTTGTCGAAGCCGATACCGCATTCGAGCCCGGCCTTGACCTCGCTCGCATCGTCCTTGAATCGGCGAAGCGAGCCGATCTTGCCTTCGTAGATGACCGCGCCGTCGCGCAGCAGGCGCGCCTGTGCGTCGCCAGAGCGGGTGACTCGTCCCTCGGTGACCAGGCAGCCGGCAATGGTCCCGAACTTCGGGGTCTTGAAGATGTCGCGAACCGCCGCGATGCCGATTCGAACCTCGCGGAAGGTCGGATCGAGCAGGCCGGCCATCGCCTTCTTCATTTCGTCGGTGACGTGGTAGATCACCGAATGCTGGCGGATCTCGACACGCTCGCGCGCGGCGATGTCCTCGGCGTTGCGATCGGGCTTGACGTTGAAGGCGATCACGATGGCGTTCGACGCGGATGCCAGCAGCACATCGGACTCGTTCACGGCGCCGACGCCGGCGTGGATGATCCGGACCTTGACCTTGTCGTCGCTCAATTTCGTCAGCGTGTCGGCCAGCACTTCCGACGAACCCTGCACGTCGGTCTTGATGATGATCGGCAGCTCTTTCATGCCGCCTTCGGCGATTTGCGCCTGCAGCGACTCGAGCGTGAGACGCGAGCCCTTGGCGCCGAGTGCCTTGGACTTCGCCTGCTCCTCGCGGAACGTGGCGATGTGGCGCGCCTTGGCGGCGTCGGCCACCTGGAACAGATCACCAGGTCCGGGCAGACCCGCCAGACCCAGCACTTCGACCGGCGTGGACGGCCCCGCCGATTTGGACGGCTTGCCCCGATCGTCGATCAGCGCGCGCACGCGTCCCACGATCGGTCCGGCGATGAATGTGTCGCCGACGTGCAACGTGCCGTCCTGGACCAGCACGGTCGCCACCGGACCGCGGCCTTTGTCCAGTTTCGACTCGAGCACGGTGCCTGAGGCGCTGCGCTTCGGATTCGCCTTGAGCTCGAGGATGTCGCTCGACAGCAGGATCATTTCGAGGAGGCCATCGATGTTGGTCTTCTGGCGCGCCGACACTTCGACCGTGACGGTCTGGCCGCCCCATTCTTCCGGCATCAGCCCGAGCTCGGTCAGCTCGCGCTTCACTTTCTCCGGGCTGGCATTCGGCTTGTCGATCTTGTTGATGGCCACGACGATCGGCACGTTGGCCGCCCGCGCGTGATCGATCGCTTCCTTCGTCTGCGGCATGATCCCATCGTCCGCCGCGACTACCAGCACGACGATGTCGGTGACCTTGGCGCCACGGGCGCGCATCAGGGTGAAGGCCGCGTGACCGGGAGTATCGAGAAACACGATGTCGCGGCCGTTGATCGTGACGTGATAGGCGCCGATGTGCTGGGTGATCCCGCCCGCCTCGCGCTCGGCCACCCTGGTCGTCCGGATCGCGTCGAGCAGGCTGGTCTTGCCGTGGTCGACGTGGCCCATCACGGTGACGACCGGCGCGCGCGTAATCAGGTCTTCCTTGCGCGATTCACCTTCGTCTGCCTGCAGCAACTCTTCCTCGAAGCTCTGCATCTGGACGTCGGCGCCGAACTCGCGCGCGATCATGGTCGCCGTCTCGGTATCGAGCGCGGAGTTGATTGTCAGCATCAGCCGCTTCATCAGCAGCTTGGCGAGCACGTCCTTGACGCGCAGATCGAGTTTGTCCGCCAGGTCCTTCACCGTCATGCCCTCGGCAAGCGTGATGGTCTTGGTGACCGGCGGCGGCGCGGCCGGCATCGGCGGCGGCGCCGGACGCGAGGTGTGATCGCGACGGCCGGCGGCCGGGCGTCCAGCCCCACCAGGCCGCTGCTGGTAAGACGGCCGCGACGGCATTCCCGGACGCTGCGGATACGGGCCGGGCCGCGGCGGGACGCCTGGCTGCTGCGGACGAATCGGCTGCGACGGAAGAGGGCGAGGTCCACCGACCGGTGGCCGAGGACCGGGGTACGGCGGGCGCGCGCCCGGCGCACCGCCGGGACGCGGTAATCCGGGGGCCGCCGGACGCGCGCCGGGTGCACCGGCAGGTGTGGCCGGACGGGCGGCCACCACCGGCGTCGGCCGAGGCGGCGCGATCGGACGCTGTACGGCGCGCGGCGCCGGCGTGGTCGGCAGCGGCGCTGTCGGCGTCGTCGGACGCTGTTCTTCGATGCGGAGGCGCAGAGTTGGCGGCACGACGCGACCCGGAGTCGCGGGCTTCGCGGCAGCCGGCTGCGATGCCGGCGCCGGAGCAGCAGACGCGACCAGTTCCGCCGCGGCTGCGGTTTCGGGCATCGGCGCCCTTGCTTCCACGCTGCGCGGCGGCGCTACAGCCGCGAGAGGCGGCTCTTCGCGAACCGGCGGTTCTTCGATTATCAGGCCGCCACGACGAGTGGGGCGCGTGGGCGGCGGCTCCGGCGCGACGACCGCCGGCGGTTCGGGTTCGGCGGGCGACTCGTTTCTCGCGACGGGCGCGTGCGCTTCGACCGGCGGCGCGATATCGTGCTCTGCGTCGGCGAACCCTTCTTCGGGTTCGGTTTCGACTGGCGCGGCCGCGACCGGCTTTGCCATCTTGACGAGACGAGGCGGCGGCAGCGCCGGCGCGGTCGGCTTCGCGGGTTCGGCCGCCTTTTTCGGCGCCGGGCCCTTCTTGCCTTTGACGACCGGCGTTTCGGCGAACATGTTGACCGTCGGTAGCGAGATATTGCGCTGACGCGCGACCCGCTCGACGAACTGGCGTGCGACCACCTCTTCGATGGTGCTCGATGCGCTCTTGACCTCGATGCCGTGGTCGCGCTTCAGCAGCGCCGTCACTTCCTGGCTCGTGGTTCCGAGCAGCTCCGCGATCTTGAAGATCCGAACAGTTGCCAACAGTAGACCTCTATGGTGAATCGTGCGCTATCCCATGGCGTGCAGACCTCCTGGCCTGCACGTCGCGGACCTAAAGGTCCGCATTTCCGTCGCCCGCTGCGGGCACTGTCTCGCCTGGCGTGGCCGCGTCTCCGCGTGCCGCCGCCAGGATCTTTTCGGCGGTCTTACCGCCAACTCCGGGAATCTCCGACAGCTGCTCCGCTGTCGCCGCGGCGAGCGACTCGAGCGTTGCGAATCCGCCATCGACCAGCTTCCGGACCGTCTTGTCGCTGACACCGGCCAACGCGTAGGGCAGCGGTGTCTCGTCCGCAGCGACCGACGGCTCCGCGCCGGCTTCCGGCGATGCGGAGTCGCCCTGGTCTTCGCCCGCTTCAGCGGTCTCGCTGGCGCCCTCGCCAGCGCTCTCGAGCTCGCCGAACTGCGCCTCGACCTCGCGGCGCTTTTCTTCTTCGCTCTTGATGTCGATGCGCCAGCCGGTCAACTTCGCCGCCAGCCGGACGTTCTGGCCTTTCTTGCCGATCGCCAGCGACAGCTGCTTGTCTTCGACGACCACTTCCATCACATGCTCGCGGTCGTCGACGATCGACACGCGCTGCACCTTCGCCGGGCTGAGCGCGTTGGTCACGAATGCAATCGGGTCCTCCGAGAACTCGACGATGTCGATCTTTTCGCCGCGCAGCTCGCGGATGATCGACTGCACGCGCGTGCCCTTCATGCCGACGCAGGCGCCGACCGGATCGACGTCGCGCTCGCGCGAGAACACCGCCACCTTGGCGCGGTCGCCGGCCTCGCGCACGGCGCCTCGAATCATCACGGTGCCGTCGTAAATTTCGGGCACTTCCTGCTCGAACAACTTGATGAGCAGGGCCGGATCCGTGCGCGACAGCACGATTTGCGGACCCTTGGCGCTGCGGTTGACGCCCTTGACGACGCAGCGGACGCGGTCACCGGGGGTGTAGCTCTCGGCGCGCGACTGCTCCTTGCGCGGCAGCACCGCTTCGATACGGCCCAGTTCGAGGATGATGTCGCCGTTCTCGAACCGCTTGATATTGCCGTTCATCACCTCGCCGATGCGCTCGTTGTACTCGGCGAACACGTGCTCGCGTTCAGCCTCGCGCACCTTCTGAAAGATGACCTGCTTGGCGGTCTGCGCGGCGATCCGGCCCAGCACTTCGGTGGGCTTGGGGAATTCCATTTCGTCGCCGAGCTCGATGCTGTTCGCCACCTCGTCGCCGTACAGCGGCCGGTACATCTCGCGCGCTTCGGCGATGGCGATTTCGGTGGCCGGCGTGGTGACCTCTTCGACCACCGTCTTCAGCGCAAACAGGTCGACCTGGCCGGTGTCGGTGTTGAATCGCGTCTTCAGGTTCTCGCCGGTCTTGTAGTACTTGCGCGACGCAGTGGCGACGGCCTCTTCGATGGCGCTGATCACGACATCCGGCTCGATGCCCTTTTCCTTGGCCAGCGCCTCGATCGTCTGCTGCAGAGGATTCGACATATCTAGAATTCCACCTCTAAGTTCGCCCGCGTGATGACCTGCAGCGGCACCCGGTGCCGCTTACCGTCGTCGGCGTCGATGATCACGGCATCACCGTCCAAGCCGCCGAGCTTGCCCCTGAAAAACCCCTGACCATCCACGCGTTCCCGCATGACGATCTTGGCCTGCCGCCCGGCGAACCGCTCGTAGTCGCCGCTGCCCCGCAGCGGCCGATCCAGTCCGGGCGACGATACTTCCAGCGTATATGCGGTCGGCACGACATCCTCGACATCGAGGATGGCGCTCAAGTCGCGGCTGACGTGCGCGCAGTCGTCCACGCTGACGCCAGCGTCCGGCGTCGCCGCCGGTCCGGGCCGATCGAGCTGGACCCGCAACACCATGCCCGGCGCTTCGCGCCGAAACTGAACGTCGAAGATGTCGAGCCCGTAACTGGCCGCTATGCGGCCGGCCAGAACCCGGATCTGATCGACGACGGTTTCCGCGCCCATAAATTAAAAAAGTGGGCACCCGCCCACTCGGTCCTACACTCAGGGTCCGAACTCGAAATTATACCACGGGGCGACCGATGAGATCGTACTCGCGGGCGCCGACAATCTCGATGTCCGTGAAATCGCCGGGCCGGAAGGCGGATGGGTCGCAATCCGTAAGGAAAACCGACGCATCAATATCCGGCGCCTGGCTCTCGAGCCGCGCCCTGAGGACGAGGTCGTGGTCGCTCGACGGGCCGTCCACGACCACGCGCGCCCGCTGGCCGATCCGCGCCCGTTGACGCTTTTGAACCAGTCGCTTCTGCAGGCCCATGATTTTGGCCCGCCGCGACTTCTTGGTTCTGGCCGGCACGTCGTCTGCCAGTCCGAAGGCCGAAGTGCCTTCCTCGTGCGAGTAGGTGAAAACCCCGACGTGGTCGAACGCGTGGTCCGACACGAACCCGGCCAGCTCGGCGACATCCGCGTCGGTCTCGCCCGGGAAGCCAACGATGAAGGTGGTGCGGAGGGCGACACCAGGGATCCGGTCGCGGATTTTGGTCAGGAGGGCGTCGTAGCCGGCGTGGGTGCCGGGCCGTTTCATCCGTTTCAGAACCGCGTTCGAGGCGTGCTGAAGCGGCAGGTCGATGTATTTGCAGACCTTGTCGCACTCGGCCATTGCCTGCAGGGTCGCGTCATCGATGGTGGTTGGGTAGAGGTAGAGCAGCCGGATCCATTCGAGGCCGTCGATCTGGTTGAGCTCGCGGAGCAGCCGTGCGAGCGCACCGCGCTCCTGCCGGTCGATGCCGTAGAATGTCGTGTCCTGCGAAATCAGCAGCAGTTCCTTGACGCCACGCGCGGCCAACGCCCGCGCTTCACGGACGATCGAGTCGCCGGGCCGGCTCCGATATTCGCCACGCAGCGTGGGAATGATGCAGAACGCGCACTTGTAATCGCAGCCCTCGGCGATTTTCACGTAGGCATAATGACGCGGCGTCGCGAGCAGGCGCGGTGTGTCCGCGTCGTAAATGTAGGTCGGCAGGGACTTGGGGACCGGGGCCTCGGCCTCGCGCAACCCGCGTGGCGACGCGGAACCAGGCGAAGACTTGAAGAAGGTCAGCGGCGCTGACCCTCGCCGCGCCGATTCCGGGAGCGCACCGCGTCCCGCCGGTCCGCCGATCGCTCCAACGATTTCCGGCACCTGTCCAGTGCCCAGCACCGCGTCGATTTCCGGAATCTGCGCCTTCAGCTCGTCGCGGTAGCGCTCGGCCATGCAGCCGGTGACGATCAGCCGCTGACAGGCGCCGTCCTTCTTCAGCTGCGCCATCTCGAGGATGGCATCGATCGATTCCTGTTTCGCCGAGTCGATGAAAGCGCAGGTATTGACGATCAACACTTCGGCGCCGGCCGCGTCCTGCGTCAGTTCGTGTCCGCCCTGTTGAGCAAGCCCCAGCATCACCTCGGAATCGACGAGGTTCTTCGGACACCCGAGCGAGATCATTCCGACTTTCAAACCGCTACTCCACTTTCAACCGGCCTGGATTCAGCACGACCGCGAATCAGGGGTACAACCTATACAGCATACGCGGGTAGGGAATCGTCTCACGGACGTGTTCGAGCTTGCAGATCCACGACACCACGCGTTCGATCCCCATGCCGAAGCCTCCGTGCGGCACGGTGCCGTAGCGCCGCAGGTCCAGGTACCATTCGAACGCCTCCTGAGGCAGGTTGTGATCCTTGATCCGCTGGAGCAAGAGGTCCAGATCCGCGAGACGCTCGCCGCCGCCGATGATCTCGCCGTAGCCCTCGGGCGCGAGCATGTCGACGCCGAGCGCCAGCGCCGGGTTGAGCGGATCGGGCTTCATGTAGAACGCCTTGATCGCCGCCGGATAGCGATGGACCAGCACCGGGCGATCGTATTCCTCCGACAACGTCGTCTCGTCGGGCCCACCGAAGTCGCCGCCCCACTGAATCGGCAATCCCTTCGCCTGCAGCCGCGCTACCGCGGCGTCATAGGAGATGCGCGGAAACGGCTTGCGGACCGCTTCAAGCTTCGAGGTGTCGCGCTCGATGATGGTCAGCTCGCGCCGACGCTTTTCGAGCACCCGTCCGACCACTGAAACGACGAGATCCTCCGCCAGTTCCATCACGTCGTCGAGGTCGGCGAACACGACCTCGGGCTCGACCATCCAGAACTCGGTCAAATGACGCCGCGTCTTCGATTTTTCCGCCCGGAAGGTCGGACCGAAGCAATACACCCGGCCGAGCGCCATGGCGTTGGCTTCGTTGTACAGCTGGCCGCTCTGGGTCAGGTAGGCCGTCTGATCCTCGAAGTACTGCGCCGGAAACAGCGTCGTCGTTCCCTCGCAGGCGGCCGGTGTGAAGATCGGCGTGTCAGCGAGGATGAAGCCGCGGCCGTTGAAGAAGTCGCGGACCGCATTGATGATCTCGTGACGGATGCGCAGGATCGCCTGCTGCCGTTCACTGCGGATCCACAGGTGACGCCGGTCGAGCAGGAAGTCGACGCCGTGTTCTTTCGGCGTTATCGGGTAGTCGTGCGACACGCCCACGACCTCGAGCCCCTTGACGTCGATTTCGTATCCGCTCGGCGCGCGGCTGTCAGCCCGCGCGGTGCCGGTCACGATGATCGATGTTTCCTGGGAGAGATGGTCCGCAGCCTTGAACAGGTCTTCGCCGACCGCGGCCTTCGACATCACCGCCTGGATGAACCCCGAGCCGTCGCGAACGGTCAGGAAATGAATCTTGCCGCTCGAGCGGCGATTGTGCAGCCATCCCTTGATGGTGACTTCTTCGCCTTCGTGTTTGCCGATGTCTTCGATGTAAACGTGAGCCATAGCAGTCTCAGTCGCCAGTCGCCAACAACTTCTCGAGGCGCGCGCGCGTCGCTCGTGCCCGCGCGAGTAATTCCTTTGTCGGACCGCGTCCTGCCGCGTCCAGGACGATCGGACGGTCGTAGCCGACCTTCTGCACCGTCGTCATCACGCTCGGCCAGTCAATCGCGCTGTTCGCCGGCAGTCGCGCCGCCACGAGATGTTCCGACGTCATCTCGATCGTGTCCACGAGATCGCCTTTCGCCGCCGTCGCGAAGTCGAGCGCGATGCCGACCGTCGCCTCGCAGCGCTCGACGAACGTCAGCAGGGATCCGACGCTGACCATCGACGGTGACCGCGAGTCGATCGCGATCCGCAATCCCAACGGTTCGGCGAGCGCCGCGATCCGTTCCGCCGCCTTCGAGCCGCTCTTCGGCGAACCGATCGGCAGAATCAGCACGTTCGCCGGAATGCGCCGCGCCACGCTCATCGCCTGCTCGACCGGCCCCAGCGCCGCCGCGTTCCACGAGGTCACGCCGTCCTGCGCCGGCGCGACGATTGCGCTCAACTCGAGACCCGCTTCGGCCAGCCACTGCTGCAGATCCGCGACCGCGGCCTGGTTCGCGCCGTCGAAATGGCCGGGCACCGCGTCGAGCTCGACGCATTCGAACCCGTGCGCGGCGATTTCCAGCAGATGCGCCCGGCACAATCGCTGTTGATGATAGAGGTGCGTCGACACCCCGAATTGTCGTTTGGCCACGAGCCGAAACCCTTATTGTATCGTGGGTCCGCGGTTGCGACTTATCGCAATTCGTCGATCTGGGCCGAGAGGATTTCTCGCAGGCGCGCGAAACGCGGGTACTTCTCCAGGGTGGTCCGGACATAGCGCAGCGTCCGCGGCATGTACTGGATGTACACCGTGTTGTGCCGTGTGGTGGTCTGGTAGCCGAACGTCCCCAGCGCCTTGAGGTTGCGCTGGAGTGCCATCAGATCGAAGCGCCGGCGGAATTCGGCGGCGTTGCTCTGGTTCCTGAGGGCCAGGAAATACGCAATCAGCTGGTCGAGTTCTCGATCGGCGATATCGACGTACGAGTCACGCAACAGCGACGCCAGATCGTAGGTGTCGGGACCCATGCGTGCGTCCTGAAAATCGATGATGTAGAGGCTGTCCGCGCTGAGCATCAGGTTGCGACTGTGGTAGTCGCGATGACAGAGGACCCGCGGTTCGGCGGCCAGCTCGTCGACGATCCCCGCCCATTCTTCCGAGAGCGCCGCGCGCGCCCCGTCCGCCAGCGCGATGCCGCGGTACCCGAGCATGAAGTGCTTCACGAAGAACTCGAGCTCCCACGTCAGCTTCTCGACGTCGAACGCGATGCCGTACGACGGATAGCGATCCGACTGCAGCTCCGCACCTCGCCGCTGCAGCAACTCGATGAGCGCCACGGCCTCGCGGTACAGCGCTTCGTGCCGCGCCGGCGTCGCGGCGCCGAGGTGCGCCTGCAGTGTCACGTCGCCGAGATCCTGCAGGGCCAGAATGCCGAGGGCATCCGAGTGGCCAAGCACGGTCGGCACCGGCAGCGGGACAGCGGCAAGAAGTTCGGCGACGCGCGCAAACGATAGCGTCGCGAAATCGATCGGCCCGGCGTGCAGGGCGAGCACCAGCGATGATCCGTCTTCGGGGATGACCCGGAAGTAATGCCGGTCCGAGGCATCGCCGGTGAGCGGCACCACCCGGGCGTGTCGCGCCGCGAGCCCGCTCTCTTCGAGGTACTGCGAAATGCGTTCGTGGAGGGTCAAGGGTTCGGTTCGAAAATCAGCTGAGTTGCGCGTGTCACGCCGTCCGCGCCACGCGTGAGCGCCGCCTCAGTGTAAACCGCCGACGCGGGAATCGCGACGCCGTCCGTCACGATGCATCGGTCCACCACCGCGTTGGCGCCCACGCTGACATCGTCCCACAGGATCGAACGCGTCACTCGTGCGGTGGAGTGCACGCCGGAGCGGGGCGCGTCGATCTGCACGGCCGCGGGCGTTCGCGCATCGAAGGCGAGTGACGTTCGCCAGTAGTCCGCGATCGTCCCTACATCCCAGAACTCCGCGTCACACACGAACCCGCGCACCGAGCCTGGTTTCGACGCGATCAACGCGTCGTAGACGCCGCCGATTGAACTCGCCGGTGCGCCGGGAGGCAGCGCCGCGAATACCGCGGCCTCCACGATCTGCGCGCCGATGAAATGATAGGAGCCGGCGGCCGCTGGGCCCCGGGCGACGAATCCGACAACATCGCCGCGGTCGCTGAGCCGCACGCCACCGTAGCGAAGGAACTCGCGGTTGGGCACCAGCGCCAGCGTCACTTGTGCCGTGGCCGCCATGTGCGCGTCGGAGAGACGCCGCAGATCAAGGTCTGTGAGCGTGTCGCCGTTGACGATGAAGAAACGTTCGGCGCCGAGGAGCGGCAGCGCGAGGCGTGGACCGCCGGCGCTGCCGAGCACGCGTGGCTGTTCCCACGAGTAGCGGACCCGAACGTGAAGATCCCGGCCGTCGCCGACCACCGACGTCAGTGTCTCGGGGCGATGGTGCAGGTTCAGGACCAGTTCGGTCACGTCGTGCCTGGCCAGCCACGAAACGATGCGGCGGACCAGCGGAACCCCTGCGACGGGAATCGCCGGTTTCGCACGCACGTCGGTCAACGGTCGCAGTCGCGTGCCGAGACCGGCAGTCAGCACCAGGGCGTGATGGACCGGGATGTCGCGCACCGCTATGTCACCCGCACGGCGAACGACAAGCCTTGCAAGGCGGACGGCTCGACGTTCTTGCTGAAGATCATCACCTTATGTGTGCTGCCGAGGCCGCCCGGCATCAGCAGCGTCTTCAACGCCAGCCGGTCTTTCAGCTCGTCGAATGTCCGGAGGCCGGCGGCGTTCAGCAGACCGAGCAGGAAGTAGGTCTGATCCAGAAACCCGACCGTAGTCAGCCCCGCGCCCTCCGCCGCGACCCGCACGCTGGTGAAGTCCACGTGCGAGGTAATGTCCTGCTCGCCTGGACGCTGCAGCCAGCCCGGCGTCAGCGACTCGGGACCGCTGCTCCGATGCGACGCATAGGTCGTCAGCGTACCGGCCGAATGGGTCGGGGAATAGAGCTCGGCGGCTTCGTGACCGTAGTCGATGATGATGATGAATCCACGCGTGAGGCGTCGCGCCGCGTCGCTGATCCAATCGAGCGCGCGCAGGTTGATCTCGACGCGCCAGCCAGGCTCGAGGGTCACGCCGAGGCGATCGAGATACGCCGCCAGCGCGGGCGTCGAGGGCTCGGCTTCAAGTGTTTCCAGACCGATCTCTTCACTGTCGCCACGGCGGTCCTGAAAGGCCGGTTCTACGTACGTTTCCCGCAGCCCGCCCTCGCGCATCACGACCTGGTGGACGGGAAACGCATCGAGGAGTTCATTGGCGACCAGGATGCCTTCGAATGCCGTCGGCAGCGTGTCACTCGAACTGGCGAGCCGCGGTGCGACGTCGGCCAACGATGCCGGCTGGTCGCGTCGTGCTTCCGCGCTGGCTTCGACCAGGTGAACACTGAGGGAATTGTAGAGACCGGGGTCACGGCGCCGTGCGGCGCGGAGGATGTCAGCCGACAGACGTCCGTTGCCGGCGCCGGCTTCGATCAGATCGACCGGTCGACGGTCGTCCTCTTCGCCAATCGAATCGTTGGTCGCCCGCAGAATTCCCGCCATCTCGGCGATCTGTACTTCGAGTAGTTCGCCGAACAGCGGGCCGACGTCCACGCTGGTAAAAAAATCGCCCGCGCGCCCGGAACGTCGGGCGGCGCGGGCGTAATAGCCGAACGCGGGATGATAAAGCGCGAGGTCCATGAACGCCTCCACGGTAAGTGGACTGCGTTCACGGATCAGGTCAGCTGGCAGCAATCAGCAATCTGCCGTTGACGGTTATTCCTTCTTGACCGGCACGAACACCTCGGTGTCGCCGCGCCACACGCGCAACTGGGCTATGTGTCCGGTCTGGACCTTCTGGAGTTCGGCTGCGGCGGCGGCCGCCGACGTGATCGCTTTGCCGTTCACCGACAGGATGACGTCGCCCGGCCGCAGCGCGCCCGCGGACGGTCCGTCGACGTCAACATCCGTGACGACCGCGCCGGTCTGTCCGGACGGCATCCGCAGCCGTCGCGCCATCGCCGGCGTCACGTTCTCGAGCGTGAGACCGAAGCTGCCGGTGTTCTGCTGTTCCGGCGCCTGCTGGTCGTCTGGTGCCGGACGCCGCTGCGGGCTCTGCTCGGCCTCGAGATCCAGTTCCTCGACGGTGACGTTGAGCGTTTTCTCGAGCTTGTTGCGCAGCACCTTCACCGGCACCGTCGTGCCGGGCTTGGTCGCGATCACCATCTTCACCAGTTCGTCGCTGTTGTTCACCGGACGTCCGTTGTACTGCACGATGACATCGCCCGGCTCCATCCCGGCCTTGGCCGAGGCGCCGCCCGCGGGCAGCTGCGCCACCAGCGCACCCATCCGGGTCTTGAGGCCGAAGTCCTCGTAGCCGTCACGCGGCACGGCGATCACCTGCACCCCGATCCGCCCGCGCACGATCTTGCCGGTGCGCAGCTGCGGCAGCAGTTCGCGAACCGTGTTGCTCGGCACGGCGAAGCCGATGCCGATGTTCCCCTCGTTGCGCGAGTTGGTGATGATCGCGGTGTTCATACCGATCACTTCGCCGCGCACGTTCAGCAGCGGACCGCCGGAGTTGCCCGGGTTGATCGCCGCGTCGGTCTGCAGCATGTCGTTGTTGCGGCCGTTGGTCACCGCAAACGCACGCTGGGTCGCGCTGATCACGCCGACCGTCACCGTGTGCGAGTAGCCGAACGGATTGCCAATCGCCATCACCCAGTCGCCGGGGAAGATCTGCGACGAGTCGCCGAACTTCGCCTCGACCAGCGGGCGATTCGGCTTCTCCACGAGCTGAATCAGGGCGCTGTCGGTCAGCTGGTCGCGGCCGACCACCTTGGCCTGGTAGAACTGGGGATCGTTCTCGTCGTCGTTGAACGCGACTTCGATCTTGGTCGCATCCTCGACCACGTGGTTGTTGGTGAGGATGAAGCCTTCCTTGCTGATGATGAAACCGGTGCCGGCAGCACGGGTGGTCTGTTCCTTCTGCTTGCGCCCGCCCCGGCCGCTGCCGTTGCCGTTGCCGCGTCCCTGCGGCGGCGCGTTCTGGTCGTCGGGGTCACCGCCGCCCGGCGTGCCGAAGAAGCGGTGGAAGAGATCGTCCGGCGCGCCACCGCCGTTGCCGAAGAACTCGGACAGGTCCTGGGCCTTTGCCTTCATTTCGGTCCGGATGTTCACCACAGCTGGCGTCATCGCCTTGGCGATATTGCGGAAGGTGTCGGCGTTGAGCGCGCCGGTCACCGGCGTTCCATTTACCGGCGCCATCGTCATCGTCTGCGCCGAGGACGCGGGTGCGAGATCGAGCCGTGACGCAATCACCATCCCGACAAAGAGGGAAGCGACGGCGAGCAGGACGGCGTAAAAGGCGGTGGTCTTGCGAGTGGACATCGTCACGAACCTCCGGCGGGTCCATCAGGACCCGCCCTGCTTAAACGAGTGCCAGAATGTCGGTTTGCAGCGGCCCGGTGACCACTGCGTCGCGCGCCGCGACGACCATGTTGATTTCCGTGCGAACGCCGAAGTCATCGAAGTAGACGCCAGGCTCGATCGTAAAGCCGGTCCCGGCCAGGAGACGGCGATCGTCGTGTGTCTCGTAGTCGTCCATATTGACGCCGTTGCCGTGCACCGACTCGCCGAGGCTGTGGCCGGTGCGGTGCAGGATGTGGTCCGCCAGTCCTGCGTCCCGAATCACCGCCGAGGCCACGCGATCCACCTCGAAGCCGCGCACATCGCGGCCGGAGCGGGTCGCGTCCTGAACCAGCGAAACCGCGGCGTCGCGCGCCCGGCAAATCGTGGCGAACGCGTTGACGATCCGGTCCGGCGGCCGCGTGCCGGTATAGCCAATCCAGGTGATGTCCGCGTAGACCGCGCCGGGACGATCGAGCTTGCCCCACAGATCCAGCAGCACCAGTTCCTCGGCGCGGATGCTGCGGTGGACTGACGCGGTCGGCAGGTAGTGCGGGTTGCCCGCATTCTCGGCCGCCGACACGTTGGGCTCGGCGTCGGCCACCAGCCCCTCGTCGCGGAACCATCCGCTCATCAACTGTTGAATGTCGAACTCGGTCGTCGGGACACCATCTCTGATGCGCTGCGCCACCGCTTCGAACGCTCGATCCTTCACGCGGTACAGCTTATCGGACGCTTGCCGATGCGTCGTGATTGCTTCGGCGCTCCAGACTGCGGAGAAACGCTGAATCAGATCGCCGGAGGAGACCACTTCAACGCCAGCCTGCCGGACGAGCTCGACGGTACCGCCATCCACGCGCGATACATAAGGGATCGCACAAAGTGGTGAATATTCCATGGCAACCCGCCGCAGCCCGGTCAGCAGGCGCTTCAGGCCAGCCGTCAGCTGGTCGCGTCCGGCGTAGCGCTCGGTCGATCCGGGCAGGTGCGCGAGCGAATTTTTCTCGATCGCGTGCACCAGTCCGCGCGGCTCGCCGACCGCCGGAATCAGGTAATACCACCGGCGCGTCGCGAGATGGCCGCTCTGGCGTGCAACCGCGGTGACGTCCGCCGCGATCGGGTTCAGACCGCGGAAGTCATACAACAGCCAGCCATCCATGCCGTCGGCTTTGAGCGCCGCCTGCACTGCACCGATGTCCAAGCCTGCCTCGGTCTGCGACGAGATCATCGCTTCCAGTATAGCCGGGACGCTTATAATCGGACCAAGGTCATGAACATGCATGCACGTGCTCGAATCGCGGCGCTGATCGCTTTCCTGATGGGCACCGCGCTGACCGCCGGCCAGGCGCCCGCCCCGGCGCCCGCGCCCGCGCAGCAGCCGCCGGCCGGCCAGCAACCGGCCCCGCCGACCTTCAAGGTCCGTGTGGATTATGTCGAGGTCGATACGATCGTCACCGACAAGCAGGGCAAGTTCGTCCGGGACCTCACGAAAGAAGACTTCCAGGTCCTCGAGGACGGCAAATCGCAGACGATTGCGCAGTTCACCACCGTGGACATACCGGTCGAGCGCGCCGATCATCCGCTGTTCGCGGTCTCACCGATCGCTCCCGACGTCAGGACCAACGAAAAGCCGTTCGACGGACGCGTCTACGTGATGGTGGTCGACGATCTCCACACCTTGTTCGGCCGGTCCCAGCGCGTGAAGATAGCGGCCAGGCAGTTCATCGAGCAGCGCCTCGGCGCCAATGACATGATGGCCATCGTTCACACCGCCGGGCCGTCCAACGGGAACCAGGAGTTCACGAACAACAAACGCCTGCTGCTGGCGGCCGTGGACAAGACCCAGGGCCGCAAGCTGGACTCGGCCACGATCAACAAGACCAACGAGTACAACAACACCCGGGGGACGCGTCAGCCGGGCGATGCCCTCAACGACCCGGACGATTCGGAACGTGCCTTCAACGCGCGTTCGTCGCTTGATACGCTGCGAAACGTCGCCGACTGGTTCGGATCGGTGCGCGGCCGGCGCAAGGCCATCCTGTTCGTGAGCGAAGGCATCGACTACGACATCAACGACATCATCCCGCAGCAGGGCTCCAACCACCAGGGCGCCTCGATGGTTCTCGACGCAACGCGCGACGCGATTTCTTCGGCGACGCGTTCGAACGTCGCGATTTACGGCATCGATCCGCGCGGCCTGACCGACCTCGGCGACGAGTCGATCACCGTCGGTGCCTTTCCCGACGACACCTCGCTCGGCGTGGGAACCTCGTCGCTGTTCAACGAGGTCAGGCTCTCGCAGGACAGCCTGCGCACGCTGTCAGACGAGACCGGCGGCTTTGCCGTCGTCAACAAGAACGATTTCACCACCGCGTTCCAGCGCATCCAGGAGGACAACAGCTCCTACTACGTGCTGGCGTACTACCCGCCCGATCCTCGCCCGGGGCGCTTCCATAAGATCGACGTCCGCGTCACGCGGCCGGGACTGACCGTCCGCGGCCGTCGCGCCTACGTCACGCCCAAGAAGGTGGACGACAAGAACAACAAGACCACCACCAAGAGCGTGACCACGCCGGAAGTCCGCGAGGCGCTCGACAGCCCGCTCCCGGTCAGCGGATTGACGATGCATGTGTTCTTCTCGCCGTTCAAGGGGACGGCGCCGAACGCCTCGGTGTTGATGGGCGTCGAACTGCGCGGCCGCGACATGGCGCTGAGCCAGACTGACTCGCTGCAGCTTTCGTATATCGCGATTGACTCCACCGGCAAGATCAAGGGCGGCAACACCGATTCGCTGACGATGTCGGCGCTGCGGCCGGACACCAAGGCGCGCATCGAGCAAACCGGGCTGCGGCTGTTGAATCGCATGGACCTGCCGCCCGGCAAGTATCAGGTGCGCATCGCCGCGCAGGATTCCGGATCCGCCAGCGTCGGCGCAGTGCAGTACGACCTCGATGTTCCGGACTTCGCCAAGGCGCCATTCAGCATGAGCGGCATCGTCATGACCTCGCCGCTCGGCTCGGCGCTTCCGACCGCCCGCGCCGACGAACAACTGAAGCCGGTGATGCCCGGACCGCCGATTGCGCGACGCAACTTCCCGCAGAACGACGAAGTCACACTGTTCGCAGAGGTCTACGACAACGCCGGCAAGCAGCCGCACAAGGTCGACATCACGTGCACGGTGACCGCCGACGAAGGTAAGGTGATGTTCAAGACCGACGAAACGCGCGACTCGAGCGATCTCGGCGGCCAGCGCGGCGGCTATGGTTACACCACCAAGATTCCCATGAAGGACCTCGCTCCCGGCCGCTACGTGCTGAAAGTCGAAGCGGCGTCGCGGGTCAAGGACACCCCGACGGTCGCGCGTGAGGTCGAGTTCACGGTCGAACCGGCGGCGGGCAGGTGAAGGCGTTCGCCGTCGCAATTGCGGCGCTGCTTTGGGCGATGGCTCCAGTCGCCTTGACGACTCTCGACAAAGGCAGTCAGAGCAACGTCGACGAAGGCCGCCAGGTATCGATCCGGACCGAACAAGAGTGGACCCGGCTGTGGCAGCAGCACAAACCGGATCGGCCGAAACCGGCAGTCGATTTTTCAACGCAGATGGTGCTGGGGGTGTTCATGGGCAGCCGCTCGACGGGAGGATTTGCCGTCGAGATTCTCGGCGCGTCTGAAGCCGGCGGTGCGCTGACGGTCCGGTATCGCGAGACGATTCCGCAGCCAGGCGCGATCACCGCCCAGGTGATCAGCTCGCCGTATCACCTGGTGGCAGTGCCGAAGGTCACCGGGGCGGTGACCTTCGAGAAGGTTCGCTAGCGTCCTAGGTTTTCGCCGGATCCGGGAACTTGTCCACGCGCTTGGGTTTTGGCACCGTGCCGTTGGCGTGGCTGAAGTTGTAGTTGTTCGAGGTCATGCCGGTCTTGAACGGCGTCTCGATCGTGATCGTCTGCACTTCGCCGGGCTGCAGCAGGCCGTTGATGATGCCCTTGCTGCCACCAACCGCCGTGCCGCCCTTGTCGTACCAGGTTTCGGCGATCGTCAACCGCGCGATCGGCGCATTCGAGGCGTTGCGGACCTTGATCTTGGTGATGATCATGTCCTTGTCGCGCTTGGTTTCGGGCTTGGTGAACTCGACTTCCGCGGCCCCTTTGATCGGCGGCGTGAATTTCTTGCCCGCCAGCACCGATGTCATCGGCGGCGGGGTCTGGGCGAAGGCGGCGGTCGCGGCGAGCGTAGCGCTCAAGAGCGTCACGGCAGCGGTCAAACGCG
Source organism: Vicinamibacterales bacterium (assembly GCA_036497895.1). Classification (GTDB taxonomy): domain Bacteria; phylum Acidobacteriota; class Vicinamibacteria; order Vicinamibacterales; family CAVVIG01; genus CAVQFC01. The sequence continues at coordinate 53,000 of DASXIR010000017.1, forward strand.
CGCGTGTCATAAGATCCTCCCGGTAATAGACGAAGAAAAACGACGGCGAAACTGCGGGATTATATATTACATCTCCCCGTTCCAATCCTCCGGCTCAGGGTTCACCGAGCGGAAGATCTCCATGTGCCATTTGCCGCCGCCCCACGGTTCGATGACCTCGGCGGCGACGACGTCGACGAGCAGTTCGGAGAAGAGCCGGCCTTCGGGATCGCCTTCGAGGTGGTAGGCCGGTTCGTCCCAGCCGAAATTCGGATAGAGCATCAACGTCAGGAACAGGTCGTAGCCATCGTCGACCACGATCAGCTGGCCGCAGGGCCGTTTCTGCGTCGAGTGATAGATCAGGTATTTTTCAGCGCTGTGCGCGCGGATATAGCGTTTGAGCGCGAACTCGCGCGCCACAATTTCTTCGACCGCGATTTTCTTGTCCCAGCAATCGCGGCAGTACTTCTCCTCGCCGCGCGGCTCCGACACATCCTTGGCCCCGCACAGGGCGCAGCGGGTTTTCTCGACAGACTTGCGTGGCATGCCACCAGTCTAGCATCTACGACCGCGTGACGGCCGCACGCTCGAGCGCCGGCGCGTACATCCGGGCGACGTATTCCTTCACCATCCGCCGGGCTGAAAATCGCGGCGCGACCGTGCGAATCGCTTCCTTGACCGTGCCCACCCAGCGATGCGGCACGCCGGCGTCGTCGCGATCGTAGAACGCCGGCACCACCTGTTCCTCGAGCAGGCGATAGAACGCGTCGGCATCGGCGGCATCGACCGCGTCCGGGTTGTCGTTGCCGCCGTTGATCACCCAGCCGTTGTCGCCGGTGAAGCCTTCCGCCCACCATCCGTCGCCGATACTCAGGTGCGGCACGCCGTTGATCGACGCTTTCATCCCGCTGGTGCCGCTCGCCTCGAGCGGCTTGCGTGGGTTGTTCAGCCACGCGTCGCACCCCTGTACCAGGAAGTGCGCGACGTGGAGATCGTAGTCGTCCACGAACGCGATGCGGCCACCGTAGGCCGGGTCGATCGCCCGCTTGTAGACACGCTGCAGGTGGTGCTTGCCGATGTCGTCGGCGGGGTGTGACTTGCCGGCGAAGATGATCTGCACCGGACGCCCCGGAGCGTTGAGAATCCGGGCGAGCCGCTCCGGATCGTAAAAGACCAGTTCCGGACGCTTGTAGCCGGTGAACCGGCGCGCAAAGCCGAGCGTCAGCGCGCCCGGATCGAGCAGCGTGCCGGCGGCGACGACGCGGGGCATCCCGACGTGGTCGACCATCCAGCGGTCGCGCGAGCGTTCGCGGATGAAGGCGAACAGATAGCCGCGCAGCGAACAGCGGACCCGCCACAGCTCCGCGTCCGGAATCGTCAGGATGCCGTCCCACAACGCGGGATCGTCGTGCCGTTCGATCCAGTCGACTCCAAGGAATCGGGCGAAGAGTGCGGCGAGGTCGCTCGCAATCCAGGTCGGCACGTGTACGCCGTTGGTCACCGACGTCACCGGCCGATCGGCTTCCGCGCGATCCGGCCACATCGGTGCGAACATCGCGCGGGTGACCTGTCCGTGCAGCTGGCTGACCGCGTTGGTCGAGCCGGACGAGCGAATCGCCAGCGCGGTCATGTTGAACTGTACGCCGCCGCCGTTGTCGTAGGCGCCGAGTGCCAGGAAGCGATCGCGATTGGCGCCGAGCGTGCCCCAGCAGCCGGCGAGATGTTTTTCGACGAGATGAAACGGAAACGCGTCGTGCCCCGCCGGCACCGGCGTGTGAGTCGTGAAGATCGTGCTCCGCTGAATGTCTTCCAGGGCGCTATCGAACGTCGATCCGTTCGCGATCAGATCGTGAATCCGCTGCAGGACCACGAAGCCGGCGTGCCCCTCGTTCAGGTGGCAGACGCCGGGATGAATTCCCAACGCCTTGAGCGCGCGGACGCCGCCAATCCCGAGGATGATTTCCTGCTGGATGCGCGTCTCGCGGTCGCCGCCGTAGAGTCGCGCCGACAACTCGCGATCCCAGGGCGCGTTCTCATCCAGATCGGTGTCGAGCAGGTACAGCGTGATGCGGCCGAGGCGTACTTTCCACACCGCGACGAGGACCGATCGGTCGCCCAACGGAACGGCCGTCACGCATGGTTTGCCGTCGGGCGTCAGGGCCGGTTCGATCGGCGCGTCCGCCCAGGTCAGGCGCTCGTAACTCTCTTCCTGCCAGCCTTCGGTCGAGATGTGCTGGTGGAAGTAGCCCTGCGGATACATGAAGCCGACGCCGATGAGCGGCACGCCCAGGTCGCTGGCTTCCTTGCAGTGATCGCCCGCGAGCACGCCGAGACCGCCGGCGTAAATCGGCAGCGACTGGTGCAGGGCGAACTCGGCCGAGAAGTAGGCGATCGACTGATCGGCGAGCTGCGGGAAGCTGCGGCTGAACCACGTGTTGCCGGGTGCCCGCGCCTGGTCGAGCAGGGCGATGGCGCGATCGTAGGCGGCCAGAAAGTCGGCGTCGGCCGCTGCCGCGTCCAACCGCTCCTGCGCGACGATCCGCAGCATCAGGACCGGGTTATGGGCAGTCGCCCGCCACAGCCTGTAGTCGAGAAGACGGAATACCGCGCGCGCCTCGCCGTGCCAGCTCCACCACAAGTCGGTGGCCAAATCTTCAAGGCGGGCGATGCGAGCGGGCAATTGAGGCGAAGGGGCGTTGTCGCTCATGACTGACAGGCGCCTACCAGCGCCGCGAATTTTGCGAGGTCGATGTTGCCGCCGGAGACCACCGCGACGACTTTTCCAGGACCGGCGCGTCCACTGAGCGCCGCCGCAACGGCGCAGGCCGCCGCGCCCTCGGCAATGACATGAGTCCGCTCCGCCACCAGCTTCATCGCGCGCGCCACATCGTTCAGTGAGACCACCAGCGAACCCGAAAGCGTCGAGAGCAGCGGCCACATCGTGGCGAGGACCGATTTTCCACCGGCGCCGTCCACGAACGACGCGGTCCACTTGTCGAAGTAGATCGGCTTGCCCGCCGCGAGCGACACCGAGAGCGGCGCCGCCGTCTCCGGCTCGGCCGCGTAGACGCGCGTGTCCGGCTTCAGCGCGCGCGTTGCGGCTGCGAGTCCCGACAACAGTCCGCCGCCGCCGAGCGGCGCCACGATGGCAGAAACGTCCGGCAGGTCTTCGAGAATTTCGAGGCCGGCCGTCGCGTTGCCCGCGATGAAGCGGTCGTCGTCGAACGGATGGACGAAGTAGCCGGACATCCGATCCGAGGCGTGTGTTTCCACGGTTTTCCAGCACTCGTCGTAGGTGACCCGCACGATCGAGGCTCCCAGCCGCTCGATGGCGCGAATCTTCGCGTCGGGCGCAGTGTCCATCACCATCACTGAGCAGCGCGCGCCCACCTTGCGGGCGGCCAGCGCCACGCCCTGGGCCGCGTTGCCGGCACTGACTGTCCAGATGCCGTCGCGCAGTTGCTCTGGAGTGAGTTGCCGGACCAGGTTGTAGGCGCCGCGAATCTTGAAGGATCCGATCGGCTGCAACACTTCGAGTTTGAGATACAACTCGACGTCCGGACCGTTCTGGTTGTCGGGCAACATGACGCGCACCAGCGGCGTGCGGATTGCCGCACCGTAGACCGCGCCGGCGGCGTCGCGGATCGACTCGAGTGAAATCTGGCGTTCAGGCATCGTCAATGACACGGCTCGGATCGTAGCCGCCTCGACTGATGAGCGTCAATGGCGTGAGGAGGCGGATTCGCCTGGCGCGAACGTCCGATCGATGAACGCGGTCAGCTCGTCGATGGAGGTGTATTCGAACGTGGTGCAGGCTGGGTCACAGTTCCCGGCAATCAGGCGCGATACCTTGTCGCGCCGCGCCGCATCGTACAGCAGCACGACTCGCTGTCCGCTGGCCGCCGCGCGGCCGAGCACATATCCGACTTCGAAGCCGACACCGTAACTCGATCCCGACGCCTCTGCGACCAGCACGTCACAGCGAGTCAGCCATTCAAGATCGCGTTTGTAGACCGCGGCTGCCGTCAACCGCGATTCCGCGGCCTCCACATCGTCAGCCAGCAGATGGGTTGTGAGGACGTCATGGCCGTGTGCTTGAAGGCGGGCGCAGATGGCGCGTCCAGCCAGCACTCCGCCGCGGTCGCCGCGAACGGTGCAGGCGAGATAGACCGTCATTCGTCGCGCCATCATTTTCTCAGCAGTTCACGGACCCTGTCGATCGGAATCGCTTCAGCCGAGCCGATCGCGGAGTGAACGGTCGTGGCCTGAAACAGCGAGTTGTAGATTGCCTCCTCCGTCGCCTCGAGCGCGGCCTCGAAGAGCGGCGAGGTCGCATCCGGCGGCAGGACAGTACGGACGCGCGGCGCGGCGTCGTTGAACCGGCTCCGCATCGTCGGCGCGGTCGAGAACGCGATCGCGAAATCGCCGCTGCCGTTGCTGTACGAGGATCCCGTGCGGGCCAGGCCGAATACCGCGCGCGCCGCCAGACGATGCAGGTCGCGCGGATCCAGCGGCGCGTCGGTGGCGACGACCAGCATGCAGGAGCCATCGCCGTTGTCATTCGCTGCGACGCCGTCTCGCCGCCGCGGTGGCTGCAGCGAGCGGAAGACCGGCACCCCGGCGATCGTCAGATTGCCGCCGAAATTCGTCTGCGCCAGGACGCCGACGATGAAGCCGCCGCTCGAGGCGGGCAGTTGCCTGGACGAGGTGCCAATGCCGCCTTTCCACCCGTAGTTGACCGTGCCGGTTCCGGCGCCGACCGTGCCTTCCGCGACCGGACCGGCGGTCGCGGACTGAATCGCCGCCAGCACGTGCTCGCGCGTGACGTGGAGTCCGCGGATGTCGTTGAGGCCGCCGTCGTTGGTTTCGCCCACGACTGCGTTGACCGACGCCACGCGCTCGTTACCCGCTTGCGCGAGCGTGAATCGAACCACGGCATCCACGGCGACGCCGACGCTGAGCGTGTTGGTGAGGACAATCGGCGTCTCGATGGTTCCGAGCTCGTTCACCTGTGTCGATCCGGCGAGCTTGCCGAACGCGTTGCCGACGAAGACCGCGCCTGCGACCTTGTCCTGAAAGACGTTGCCGCCATGAGGCACGATCGCGGTGACGCCAGTTCGAATGCGATCGCCCTCGATCAACGTGGTGTGACCAACCCGGACACCGTCTACGTCGGTGATCGCGTTGAGGGCGCCGGGCTGGTAGACGCCGGGCGTGACGCCCAGGTCACGCGCCCGCGGCCGCGGTTGTGCCAGCAACAACGCCGCTGTTGACGCCGACAGCAAGGCGATCAGACTCGATCTCCTGAGCAACTGCATCACGCCTTCATTGCCTCGATGCGCGCCGTCAGCTGATCCAGCCGCATCAGCAATTCACGATGTCGCGCATCGTCGGGCGTCGGCGTTCTGCCGAAAAACGAAATGGTGCCGCCGGATTCGATCACCGCGCGATCGACATCGGCCAGGCTTTGGAATCCCTGTTTGTGCGCCGCGGCTTCGAGCGCGCGTTCCGTAATGAGCTCCCGTTGACAGCGCTCGGTCTGAATGGCGCCGTTTTCGATCAGCACGTCGGGCGCGCCCTCGACCATCTGATCAATCCGCTGATGGCCGTAGAGGAACCGCACGACCGCGTAGTTGACGAGCAGCAGCGTGGACGCGCCGATGACACCGCCGGTCACGCTGTTGTCGTCGCCGATGATGGCGTTCTGCACGGCGTTCGACAACGTCAACAGGACAACGAGGTCGAATGGATTCAACTGGGCGAGCTCGCGTTTGCCGGCGAGTCGCAGGCCGATGATCAAGAAGACATAAACCAGGATCGGGCGAATGATCTTCTCAGCGACCGAAATCGCGCCGAGCGAGAACAGGGACTGGAGCATATGCGTTTGCATGCGGGCATTATCACGCCGGCGCGCTCGAAATGATGTCGTGCGCGACGCGACCGGCGCCCTTATGATTTCCCTATGATCGAAGTCACGACCGGCTAATCTGCTAACCTGATTGGCGATTACTCGCTTGTTCGACCACTCACATCGATTGACACTGCCGCGCGCCACGCCGCGAATCATCGCCGGCAGCGTCCTGGCCGCCGCGCTGGCCTGCATGTCGGCCGGATGCGCTCCAATTCCTCCGCCACCCTATCCACTCGCTTTTACCATCACCGTCTCTTCGCCGCGGCTGCTCGAAACATCCCGCGAAACGACCGTGAAGCTGCTCGTTTCGAACGCCGGTCAGCGCGCGTGGGATCCGGCGCGGATCCACGTGTCGTACCACTGGCTGTGGCTGATTCCCCGCGAGCTGATCCACCGTTCACGGCTGGTCCCGTATCAGGACGGTATTCGTACGGATCTCGATCGGACAGTTGCGCCTGGAGCCAGCGTCGCCCTTGAGGGACGGCTGCTGCCGCCGGCATGGCCAGGTGTCTACTGGCTGCAATGGGACATGGTCGAGGAAGGCGTTGGCTGGTTTGCCCAGCTGTCTCCCCGGCAGCCACGGACGCTGGTCGTCGTGCTCCCGCCGATCGGCTGGATGCTGGCGCCACTGCCGTTGCTTGTGGCCACCTGGGGACTGTTCTCGCGGCGGGCGCGTTACGCCGATGCGCTCTGGTGCGCCGCCGCCCTGGCGGTCAAGCCGTTGATTCTCGCGCACGAGGCGCTGCTCGAACCCTCGGCAGTCGCCTACTGGTTGATCGGCGTCTTCGCGCTGATGGTGCCGCTGGTCGGCGTCGTCGTGTTGCCGCGACGCCTTCGCCCGATCATTCTGGTTGTGGTCGGCAGCTTCTGCTCGGTGCTGATCCTCGCGGACATCCTGTATTACCGCTTCTTCGGCGACCTGCTGTCCGCACCGGTGCTGCTGGCCGCGCAGCAGACCGGACGCGTACGACAGTCGATCGCCAGCCTGTTTTCTCCGGGGCTGATCTGGTTGCTGGCCGATTGCGTATGCGCGTTGTGCCTCGCGATTCGCATGACTCTCGCACCTCGGCCCGTGGCTTCGTTCGGCCGCCGTGTCCTGGCCCTGGCGACAGCTTCGGTGCTGCTTGCGACGATTGGAATCGCGCTCTCGCCGCGGCGTGTTCTGGCCTCGGCCTCGCTCGACCAGATGTTTCGCGATCGCTCGGTCGCCGAACAGCTCGGACCTTTTGGGTTCCACCTCTACGACGTCTGGAACTACGGCCAGTCGCGATGGCTCAAGGCGCCGCTGACTGCGGCGCAGTTCGACCGTGTGGCGTCGTGGCTTGCGGCGCGAGCGCCTTTGCGGGCCGGGAGCGCTCCCCGTTTTGGCGCGGCGCAGGGCAGGAACCTGATCGTCGTCCAGGTGGAGTCGCTGCAGGACTTCGCGGTGGACTTTCGCATCGCCGATCAGGACGTGATGCCGCACCTGAAGGCGTGGACGCGCGATAGCCTGCGCTTCACCAATCTCACCGACCAGACCAACCAGGGCCGAACGTCAGATGCCGAGTTCACCACGCTGACGTCGCTGCTGCCGCTTGATCACGGCGCGGTCGCGTTTCGATATCCCGCCAACCGTTATGTGGGGCTGCCCGCGGTCCTCGCCGAACACGGATACTCGACGAGCTCGGCGGTCGCGTTCGAGTCGGGATTCTGGAATCGCGGCGTGATGCATCCGTCGTACGGCTTTCAGAAGACATTCTTCGAACCGGACTTTCAGCTGACCGAACAAATCGGCTGGGGGCTCAACGATCGCGATTTCCTGCAGCAGATGGTGCCGCGTCTCGAGCAGTCGCGGCGGCCGTTCGCGGCGTGGCTGATCACCTTGTCGCTGCACCACCCGTTCGAGGATTTTCCCGATCGGCACAAGGTGCTCAAGCTCGGGTCGCTCGAGGGTTCGTCATTCGGGAATTATCTCCACACCATGCGGTTCTTCGACACCGCGCTCGAGGAGTTCAAGGCGTCGCTGGCCCGGGATGGCCTGCTCGACGACAGCGTGATCGTTGTCTTCGGCGATCATGACGCCGGGTTCACGCGCGACGCGGACTTGTCGCGGCAACTGGGGATCGGCGCCGGCGAGGTCGGCTGGTCGCTCAACGACCGGGTGCCGTTGTTCGTGCGCGTCCCGGGCGGGGCACTGGCCGGCGTCGAGCCGCGCCCGGCAGGGCAGACCGACCTCGCTCCGACGCTGCTCGCCTTGCTCGGGATCGACCCGGCGCCGCTGCCGTACGTCGGACGCAATCTGCTCGGCGCCGCCGACGATCTGCCGGTGCCGCGACCGTACGGTGACTGGCTGGATGCGAGCCATCTGTTCCTGTCGCGTGGTCCTGAATCGGTCTGCATCGCGGTGGCCGGCCGCAGCCCCATTCCGATTCAGGCCTGTGCCGATGCCGATCGCGCTGCGACCCAGGAACGCGAGTTCTCGCGTCTGGTCATCACTGAGGATCTGCAGCAGCGTCTTCGCTCGCGGCTGAGAGAGCTCGCGCGGTGACGAGCGCCGCGCGATGACGAGTACAATGACGGGCGTTCGCATGCGTGGTTCAGTTCTCGCGCTCGTGTTGCTCTGCCTCGCCGGCGTCCATCCCGTTTTCGCGCAGGAGCCTCCGCCACGCATTCCGTTCGTCGCGGTCGACGTCCAGGGTTCGCTGAGTAATTTTCCATCGGCGGATCAGGATCTGGCGGCCAGCCGCGGCATGGCCGTCGCCGAACTGCCCGGTCTTGGCGTGGGTGCACAGGTCGCGTTGAACATCTATCCCTTCAAATGGAAGGCTGTGACGTTCGGGTTCGGCGGCAGCCTGGTGACGACTCACGCCAGCCAGACCCCCAATCCGCCGGTCGAGGGCGTTCGTTCGTCAGACGAACGGTTCAGGTCGTATGTGCCGCAGTTCTCCTTGAACTTCGGCAATGGACACGGCTGGAGCTACATCAGTGGCGGCATCGGTCAATCGACGTGGGCGCTGACGCCGGAAGGTCAGGAAGGATTTCCACCGGATTCCGAGCCGCTCAAAACCATCAACTATGGCGTCGGGGCGCGGTGGTTCATGAAGAACCACCTCGCCTTCAGCTTCGACGTTCGCTTCTACGTCATCGATCCGAGTACGCCGTACCAAGGATTTCCCGCCAGCCCGCGGCTGCGCCAGACCGTGTTCAGCGCCGGAATCTCGCTGAAGTAACGGGCTAGTCGCCGCGGAGCGCGACCATCGGATCGACGCGCGTCGCCCGCCGCGCCGGAATGTAGCTGGCGAGCAGCGCCACGCCGAGCAGTCCGGCCGCGACTGCGGCGAGCGTGATCGGGTCGGTCGCGCTCACCTCGAACAGCAGACCTCGGATCAGACGGCCGGAGCCGATCGCCAGCGCCGAGCCGAGCACGATTCCCGTGACGGCCAGCCGCCCGCCGTCGCTGAGCACCATCCGCATCACGTCCCCGGGCTGAGCGCCGATCGCCATCCGTACGCCGATCTCGTGTCCGCGCTGCGTGACCGAGTACGCCACCACGCCGTAAATGCCGATCGTCGCCAGTGCGAGAGCCAGGCCGCCGAGCAGCGCAAACAGCAGCAGGTTGAGCCGCCGATCCGAAGTGGAGTCGGCCATGACCTGCTCGAGCGTCGTCACATCGGAGATTCCGAGATCGGGATCTACCGCGTGAATGGCCGCCCGCGCCTCGCCAACCGCCGCGCGCGGGTCGTGGTCCGTGCGGACGACCCATGTCATCGTGGAAACGGCGGGGTCGGCGGCGCCACCGTAGCGGAACTGCGCATGCGGTCGGTACATCTCCGGACGCGGCAATGCGTCGAGCCCTCGATGATGCACGTCCTCGACTACGCCGACCACAGTGATCCAGTTCGTGTTGCCGCCCATCGTCATTCGCCGGCCGACCGCGTTTTCGCCGGGCCAGAACTTCCCGGCCATGGTTTCGTTGACGATGATCACCGGCAACGTGTCGGCCCGATCGGCGCCGGTGAACACGCGTCCGCTCCGAAGCGGCGTGCCGATTGCCTCGAAGTAGCCAGGCGTGACCACTTGCCAGTCGGCCGCCAGACCGTTCGTGCCGTTGACTGGCCGTCCCTCAATGCGAACACCCCAGTCGCCGCGGGTGCTGGCGAGCGGCAATCCCGTGACAGCGCCCGCGGCTTTCACACCTGCCGATTCGCGTAAGCGCCGTTCGACGTCGGTGTAGGCGAGCACCATCGCCGTCGAGTTCGCATAGGTGGCGTTCGGCAGTGACGTCCTCAGCGTCAGCGCGTGAGCCGGATTGAAGCCGGCGTTCACGTCGAGCAGGTGCGCAAAGCTGCGCGCGAGCAGCATCGCCGCCGCCACCAGGACGACGGAAGCCGCCATCTCGCAAACCACCAGCGCGCGTCGCAACCATCCGCCGGCGACGTGTGAATCGCGACCGCCTTCTTTGAGCACCGGTTGCAAATCGGCGCGTGCGGCCTGCAGCGCCGGAACGATGCCGAAGACAATGCCGGTCACAACCGAGACGACTGCCGTGAACGCCAGCACGCGGCCATCAATCGCGACGTCGTGAAGCCGCGGAATTTTCAGCGGATCGAGCCCCACCAGGCCGCGCGTCAGCGCATAGGCCAGGGCGATTCCCGCGGCGCCGCCGATTCCTGACAGCACCAGCGCCTCGGTCAGCAGTTGACGCACGATTCGGCCGCGTCCGGCGCCAAGGACGATCCGGATCGCGAGTTCCTTCTGACGTGCGTCCGATCGCGCCAGCAACAGGTTGGCCACGTTCGCGCAGGCAATCAACAGGACTGCCCCCACTGCCAGCAACAACAGCAGCAACGCGGGCCGCACCTCGCCGAATACCTCGGTCGGCGCCGGCACCAGCGTCAGGCCGAACTCGTTGTCGTAAAAGTTGGGAAAGCGCGCATGGAACCCCTGCGTGATGGTATCGATCTCAGCCTGCGCCTTTGGCAGGCTGACGCCGGGCTTCAATCGACCGAGTGCGTTCAAGCCATGATTCCCGCGGCTCTGTGGGTCGGTCGGCCCGAGCGCGATCGGCACCCAGAGTTGCGTCGGCGTCCGGTTGCCGTAGTCGAGCGGCAGGAGCAACGCACCCGGGAGGACGCCCACGATTGTATAGCCGGCCGCGTCGAGCTGAATCGTGCGCCCGAGCACCTGTGGGTCGGATGCGAATCGGGTGCGCCACAGGCCTTCGCTGAGCATCGCCACGCGCTCGTGGCCCGGCTGATCTTCTTCAGTAGTGAACACCCGACCCGCGATCGGCGAGGCGCCGAGGGCGGCGAAGATTTCTGGCTGCACCTGAGCGGCCAGGACTCGCATCGCCTCGCCGCCGCCGGTCAGGTTGAATGACGTCGAGCTGAACGCCGCCACGTGTTCCAGCGACTGCGCCTGTTGGTAGTCCTCGAGCTCGGCCTGCGATACCCAGGTCTTGGACCAGTTGATCCAGTGGCTCCACAACAGGACCACCCGATCGGGCTCGTGGTAAGGCAGTGGCCGGAGCAGGACGGCGTTGACGATCCCGAAGATGGCCGTGTTGGCGCCGATGCCGAGCGCCAGCGTCAGCAACGCGACCAGCGTGAAGCCCGGCTGCTTGGCCAGCGCGCGAATGGCGTACCGCAGATCGTTGCGGAATGTGAACACGCCGCCCTCCGGTAGCGGTTAGACGGCACCCGGAACCGTGGGGTTGTCGGCGCCTTGCTCAGCCCAACGAGAATGGCGGGTAGTCGTCAACAAGCAGCAGGAGGTACGCCTCGAGGCGGATCGACCACCTCAGTGCGCCGGCGCTGAAATGGTACAGGGCCGCGGGATACGAGCCGGCGATCACGATGGTGAACCACGCGAAGACTGTGGTCACCATCCAGGCCGCCACCACGAAGCCGAACACGATGAGGTTCGGGATGACGAGCAGAATCCTGAGGAAGACGGACAGCCGTCTTCGTGGCCCGGCCGGATCGACAACGCTGACGGCGACCGGATAGGCGAGATCTCCGAACGGCGGATATTGATCCTCGAGCAGCATGAGATAGGCAAGCGCGCGCCCGCGCCAGCGCAGGAAGAAAAGCGTGAACTGGCGGATGCCTGACACGTGGTTGCCCGCGATCACGATCGTGAACCAGCTGACGATGGCCAGCAGGATCGCAATGGCGCCCAGGATGCCGGTTTCTCCGCCGAACGAGGTCCGGGATCCTCTTGACAGCACGCTGAAGCCGAGCCCGCCCACCAGGATGAAGTGAGGAATGGCCAGAATGATGCGGAACGCGGTGGTCAGGCGATTCCGATTCGCGATTCGCGGTTCCACAGTGACCGAAACGGGGTAGGCCATCGGCACATCATAGGGAGAACGGTCCCGAAGTAAAAGCCAAACGTGCGATGATTCCCGGCATGTGGTTGATGCTGGCGGCGCTGTTTGCGGCAATCTCCGGATTCGTGCACTCGGCAATGCCCGACATCGTCGAGCGCGGTACGCTCAGGTTGCACTACGTCCAGAAGCCTATCGGCTACGAACGTTACGAGGTTGCCAGGCACGGCGATGCGCTGGAGCTGACGTCGGATTTTGATTTCACCGATCGCGGCGGGCGCGTGCAGCTGGCATCGACACTTCGGACCGCGTCCGACTTCACTCCCATTCATTTCACCGCGAAGGGCAAGAGCTATCGCTTCGTGAACGTCGACTCGGAGGTGACGGTTGACGGCAGCGATGCCGTGGTCCGCGCCGACGGCACCGAAGTGCGGGTGACATTGCCGCCGCAGTTCTACACGGTCGATGGCTACGCCCCCTTCGCCGCGCAGATGTTGATGCTGCGCTACTGGAAGCAACACGGCCAGCCGCACCTGCTGCAGACCGTGCCCGGGTTGCCGCAGAACGACGTCACCATCGAAGCCCGCGGACGTGAGTCGATTCGGGTCGGCGGCAACGCGCTGATGCTCGATCGCTATGTCATCGACGGCGTCGTCTGGGGCCGCGAAACGATCTGGCTGGATGAGCATGGCGCCATCGCCGCGGCGATCACGCGCGCCGGCGGCCTGAGCTTCGAGGCGGTACGCGAGGATCTCGAGCCCGCGCTGGTGTCGTTCGTCGAGCGCGCGACCCGTGATCGGCTCGCCGATCTGCAGAACCTGACCGAGCACACGCCGCTGCTGAGGAGCGGCACCTACGCCTTGAGCGGCGCCACGATCATCGACGGTACCGGCCGGCCACCGATTCCGGACGGCGTCGTGATTATCCGCGACGGCAGGATCGCTGAGGTCGGACCGCGCGCGTCGGTGATGATCCCGGCCGACATGACGACCGTGCCACTGACCGGCAAGACCTTGGTGCCCGGCCTGTGGGACATGCATACCCATTTCACGCAGGTCGAGTGGGCGCCGGTGTATCTCGCCGCCGGTGTCACCACCGTGCGCGACATGGGCAACGAGTTCGAGTTCATTACCGCGTTGCGCAAGTCGATTGAGTCGGGGTCATCGCTCGGACCGCGCATTCTGATGGCCGGGTTGATCGACGGTCCCGGACCGAACGCGTTCGGCGTCTACTACGCCTCGACTCCTGAAGAAGGAAAACGCCTGGTCGCGAAGTATCACGACGCCGGATTCGAGCAGATCAAGATTTACAGCCTGGTCACACCGGCGATGGTCGAGGCGATCTGCGCCGAAGCCCACCGGCTCGGTATGACCGTCACCGGCCACGTGCCCAACGGCATGACGATTGTCGAGGCTGCCGCCGCCGGCATGGATCACGTCGCGCACCTGCCGATCCGGGGCGAAGCAGGAACCGACGATGTCAACAAGACGATCGCATTCCTGAAGGACCATCACACCGTAGTGGACCCCACGCAATCCTGGGGCGAGCTGCTGGGACACGCACTGGGCGCGCCGGTTGCCGCGTTTCAGCCCGGAATCGTCCGGATCCCGGCACCGCTCAACCGCATCTTCTCCAACGCGGGATCCGCCGGTATCGACGCCGCGACGGCGCGTTCCCGGGTCGAGCGTGGGCTCAGGATTGTGAAGGCGCTACACGACGCCGGCGTACCGGTCGTGGCCGGGACCGACGAAGGTGTGCCCGGTCACAGCGTCCACCGCGAGATCGAGTTGTATGTCGAAGCGGGCTTCACGCCGCTCGAAGCGATTCAAGCGGCGACGATCGTGCCGGCGCGCGCGATGAAGCTCGATCGCGAACTCGGCACCATCGAGGCCGGCAAACGAGCGGATCTGGTTGTCCTCAACGCGAATCCGCTCGAGACCATCAAGAACATCCGCAGTGTCCGCTGGACGATCAGCGCGGGTCGCGTCTACGATTCCGCTGCACTGTGGAAGAGCGTGCGGTTCCAGCCATAGGGCAGCGCGTCGTTCCAATCCACATCGTGTCGCTCAGCCAAGGCTCCCGGTCGCGATGACATCGCTGCACTATGCCGCGCTTGCCGCGATCACGTTTGGTGCCGCGTTCGTCAACGGTGCACTCGGCTACGGGTTTTCGTCGCTCACCGTCCCACTCGCGTTACTGTTTCTCAGTAACCGCACGCTGACTCCCGCGCTGGTGCTGCTCGAAGTCGTGCTCAACGCGTACGTGCTGTGGGTCAACCGTTCGGCGCTGCCACAGGTCCGGCGCCGCGTGCTGCCGGTGACGATCGGTCTCGCGCCTGGCGTCATCGTCGGCACCTTCATCGTGTCCACCGTGAGTCCGGACTGGCTGAAGTTCTGGACCTATGTGGCGCTGTTGCCATTGATCCTGATCCAGACCATCGGCTATCGCCGCCCGATCCGGGCGGAACGAGCCGCCGGCCTGCTGTTTGGCGGCGGCGTCGGCGTGCTCTACGCCGTGACCACGATTTCAGGGCCGCCACTGGCGGTGGCGCTGAATAACCAGGGTTTCTCGAAGCAGGAATTTCGCGCAGCTCTCGGACTTGTCAGGCTCGCCGAATCGACGATGACCGCGGTGGCGTATCTGGTTACCGGCTTGTTCATACGCGACAGCATCGCGCTGCTGCCCTGGATCGTTCCCAGTGTCGCGATCGGCGTGCCGCTGGGCACGCTCTCGATTCGTCACCTCGACGCGGAGACCTTCCGCCGCGTTTCGATGAGCTTCGACGCGTGGATTGTCTCGTTCGGCGTATCGGTGTTGCTGCGGCAGTTGCACCTGGTTGACGGGAACGCTGCCTTCAGCGTGATGGCGATTGTGGTCGCAATCGACGCGTGGCTGCTGCGCCGCTTCTTTCGTTCGCGCCCAGGCTAGCTGTCGGCCCTGAAATGCTGGCCGCGCGTTTCCGGCCCGAGCCAGATGAGGAGGCTGATGAGCGTGCCGGAGCCGGCGATACAAGCCGCCATTGCCGTGGCCAGCGGCAGCCCGCGATCCTGCAGCATGCCGACCAGCGTCGGCGTGAACGATCCGAGCCCGGCACCGACGTGATAGGCGAAGCCGGCACCGACCGCGCGGGCGACGGTGGGGAAGCGCTCCGCGAGGTAGCCGGGCACGACACCGAAGTTACCGGCACCGAAAAATCCCATCGCCAGCGCGCCGACGAGCAGAAGCACGCCGTTGTTCGTGAACACGAACAACGGGATGAACAGCACTCCGATCATCGTGGACAAGGTGGCCGATCCCCGTCGTCCGAGGCGCCCCTCGGACAGCCGTCCGAACGCCAGCGCGCCGGTGATGCCGCCGATGTTCAGCGCCGCCAGAAACGGCAGCGTCTGCCGGTGCATCTGGCCGATCAGCGTCGGATACCAGTAGGTGATGGAGTGATACATGAACAGGAACGCACCCATCAGCAGCGACGTGTGCACCGTCGTCCAGATCAGATCCGGTGCGAACAGCCGGGTCAGCGACAGCGAGTCGCGCCGGCGATGTTCCTTCAGATGACGTTGACGGTCGAGCCAGACCGGGCTCTCAGCGACGCTCCTCATCACGAAGAACACCAGCAGCGACGGCAGGATGCCGATCCACAGCATCACCCGCCAGCCCATGTTGCCTTGATTCACCAGCGGATAGCCGAACTGGAAGACCAGCGACGAGAGCAGGAATCCCATCGAGTAGCCGCCCTGCATCAGGCCCGATGCAGTGCCGCGCAGGTGCGGCGGCCAGTGCTCGAGCGTCAGCGGCATGCCTGCCGCCCACACGCCGCCCATGCCGATGCCGAACAGCGCGCGAATCGCGAACAGCATCCCGTACGACGTCGAGAAGCCTCCAAGGAACGAGAACAGCGAGTACCAGAGGATCGAAAACATCAGCGGACCCTTGCGGCCCCAGCGGTCCGCGGCCGTGCCCGCACCGATGCCCCCGGCGACGCGGAAGATCAAGGTGACCGTCCCGAGCGCGCCTGCGAGCGCTTTGTCCACTGTGAAGCTGCGCTGGATGTCGACCAGCAGGAAGGTCAGAATCGTGAAGTCGAACCCGTCGAGCACCCAACCCAGATAGCAGCCGGCAAAGACTTTCCACTGTGTGCTCGTGACTTCGCGGTACCAGCCGGGGCGTGACGCCGTCGCCGGCCGATCGAGGGATACCTGAGTCACTGAAACCGATAATACCTTCAGACGCTCAGGAACACCCGCCGCCGGTGCAACTCGTTGAGCACTACAGCCCACAGGACGACGTAGACGACGGCATAGGCGAGTGACGCCGTCTCGGCGCTGACCGCCGGTCGTAACCACGCGACAAATGTGGCGCGATAGATGACGCCCTTGAACGACGCGCCCTGGCCGTTGGTCCAGCGCGTGAGCAGGCTGTCCAGGCCGACCGAGAGGAAGTACGCGGCGAGCGGATTCCGTCCGAATGCCTTGAACGGCGTCGACCATCGTCGCCACCGTCGCACGTCCACCACCCAGTGCAGCAGCGCAAGCAGCTGGGCCCCGAATCCCGCGGAGAACAACGCGAACGAACTGGTCCAGAGGTTCTTGTTGAGCGGGAAGACGCGGCCCCACGCCAGACCGGCCAGCATCGCGGTCAGGCCGGCGAGCCAGAGCCACTGCGCCCGCCGTGGGCCCGGTTGGCTCAGCCAATCACCGGCAAAGACACCGACAAGCGCGGTCACGATCGCCGGAATCGTGCTCAACACGCCTTCTGGATCCCAAACCGGGTTGAGCATGTGATGCCCGAACACCACACGATCGAGATACGACGCGAGGTTGCCCGCCGGGGTCAGAACGCCGGCACCGATCCCGGGCACGGGGATCAACAGCATCGCCGCCCAGTAGCCGCCGAGCGCCGCGATCGCAAACGCCACCTGGCCGCGCAGCGAGACCCGCTCGGTCAGCCACGCGACCACCACATAGACGACGGCGATGCGCTGCAGGACGCCGGGAATCCTGAACGTTGCCCAACGCAGCGGTGGCGGAAGCTCGATGGCGTTGAGCACGAGGCCGAGCGCAAACAGGATCGCGGCGCGGCGAACGACGTGGACGCTGGCGCGAACGGCCGCGGCATGGCGGCGCGCCAGCGCGAATGGCACCGCCGCCCCCATCGCGAACAGCAGGAACGGAAAGACCAGGTCGGTCGGCGTCCAGCCGTTCCAGGCCGCGTGGTCGAGCGGCGCGTAGACGTTGTTCCACGTCCCGGGGGTGCTGACCAGGATCATCGCGGCGATCGTCATGCCGCGAAACACGTCCAGCGAATCGAGCCGCGAACGCAGCGCCGGCGCGGTGTGGCTACTGATCACAACATGGGCTGCGGCGGCTGGGCAGGACGACACGGGTCGAGGCTGGCCGTGAAAACACTTCGTTCGAGCGCGCGAAGCCGTCGAGGAACCAGTCCATGACGTGCATCTGTGTCTCGAAGCGCCGCAGCGCGAGGCGCTTGGCGCGCGCCTCAGCTGGCGTCAGCGCAAATCGCATCCAGCCCGAAGTGCCACCGCGCAGTCCGGGTGGTGGCGTCAGACGAGGGCCTTCGTCCTCGAACGGCCAGCCGTAGAAGTGCACGACGTAGTTGATGACGTCGGTCGAAAACTCAGGGTGAACGCGGCGGACGGCGGTCAGCGCGTCGGCGAGGAAGAACCACGCGGCGCAGTGGTCGGGGTGTTGATCCTCCTTGCGCGGAACCACGATCAGCGTGGGTTTGAAGTCGCCGATGATTTGCGCGATCTCCTGGGTGAGATCTTCGCCGCGGTACTCGGTCGACGGTACCAACACCTCTGACGCGGGCGGCCGATCGAGCCGTGTATAAGGCGAGCGATACGCATGGCGCCGATCCGACCAGTAGGTCCTCATCAACTGACACAGACCGCCGTCGGGAAAGCTCAGGAACGTGTAGGTGTAGGCCGACGTGCCGAGGCCGAGCGTGGTCAGTGCCGCGCGCGCTTCGCGCCGCCGCCGCCGCCCGTAGCCGCGATAGTCGTTGGGCGTCGGCGACTCGATGTGGTCCTCCTCCTGCACGCCCTCCGGGTAGCCGTCGCCGTCGGTGAGGTAGACGACCCTGATTGCGCCTCCGCCTTCGTAAACGCGCTGCATCAACCCACCGGCGCCAAGGACCTCATCGTCGGGGTGCGGCGCGATGACCATGAGGCGTGTACCGGGCGCGACGGACAGCGTCGGCGCAGGCGCGGCCGGACGTTTCGGCGGCGGCCGCTTGGTTTTCTGCGGCGGCGCGGCGCTCAGCGAAGGCGCGAGCAGGAGAAAGACGAGGGTGACTGCCGGAACAAGGCTTCGAACCAGGCATGGCCGGTGAGACTTGACCGACCAATCAGGTCGGAGAGATGCTGAGCAACTGAAAGTGAGACTCAATCTCATTTAATGGTTGAAGAGCCCACCGGATGCGTGAACATCCGGTTGGTGCCGAATCGACAAGGGTCCGGTCCAGAACCGTTTATCACGCCTGCGCGTGACCGCTCGGCTCCTCCATTCTATCGGAGCCAGGGTACTCGGCTCGTAGTGCGCTGGAGGAAAAGTGAGTCGATCCGC
>DASXIR010000018.1:0-11035 GCA_036497895.1 Vicinamibacterales bacterium
CGCGAACGCGTCGAGATACGCCGGCAGAATCGCCGTCGCCACGCGGACCATCGTCAGCGTCGGCTCCCGACGGAAGGCTGCGTCTGCGCTGAAGTCCCAGTGGTGCGGCATCGCTACTCGGGCTGTTTCGGCCGTGACGCCGGCAAACCAGGTTGTGTAGGGATCGTCAGGGGCGGGATCCGAAGTGGCTCCGCCGGCGACAACGCCACCGTCGACCAGAACACCGACAGGACGCAGGCTTTGCGCGCAGATGGGCGCCACGCCGATCCCGGCAAGCACGATCGTGAGTAGCATGCGAGCGACGCGGTGATGCACAGCGGATCGGCGAAGCGCCCGGCTTAAAAGGCGTTGTGTATCAGTTGTGCCGGGCCGTTATATTCTCATGAGGTTTCTACTTACTTTCAACTGGAGTTCGTTGTCATGCGACCCCTTCGGCATTCCATCAACGTCACCGTGGACGGGTGCTGTGATCGTCGAGCAGTGTCCCCTGACGAGGAACTGTTTCGTCACGTGGTCGGGAACTTCGACCGGGCCGATGCTCTCCTCTTTGGTCGCGTGACATACGAAATGATGGAGACTGCGTGGCGTTCGGCGGCGCCGCCGGGAACGAGGCCTGATTGGATGGAACCATTCGCCCGGACGATAGACGCGGCAAAGAAGTACGTCGTCGGAGCCGGGCAAGGGACTCTTCGTGGGAGGTGTGAAGCTCCCTCTGGCGTTAGCCGAGCTGGGCCTGATCGACGAGTACGAGTTCCTGGTGCAACCTAGGTCAACTCGGCACCGTTGACATCCTGTGGCCACCCGACGACGATCGGAGTGATGCTTCGCGCGCTCGTCCTCGCGACGCTCCTCATCGTCATCCCTCGCGTGGGCGCGGGCCAGCCGGTCAGCGTCCTCCATATAAGAGTTGCCTTGGTCGACGCGGAGCGGAAGGCGATGCCTGTACCAAACCACGCGCTGCTCATCAGCGACAACCCGGCAACCTCGACGCCGCTCAGGGTCGTCACGACCATCGATGGCACCGTCGACGTGCGCCTGCGCCCGGGGAATTACACCGTCGAGTCGGACGAGCCGATGGCGTTCCAGGGCAAGGCGTACCAGTGGACGGAAATGGTGGACATCGTCGCCGGCCGCGACGCCGTGCTCGAACTGACAACAGCCAACGCGGAGGTCGGGCCTGCGGCGTCCGCGATCACGACCACGACCGCGCCCCCCGAAACCAGTCTCTCGTCACTGCTGATTCAGTGGCAGGATAGCGTTGTCGCGCTCTGGACGCCGACCGCTCATGCGTCCGGGTTCGTAATTGACGCGAACGGACTGATCGCGACGAGTCAGCGGGCCATCGGCACGGCCACGTCCATCGAAGCGCAGCTCACACCGACAGTCAAGGTCGCAGCACGTCTCCTGCTCGCAGATCCGGAGCGGGATGTCGCCGTTCTCTGGATCGACCCGACGGCGGCAGCCTCAGTGCGGCCGGTGTCGCTCGGATGCGCCCAGCCGACGAAGCCGGCCGGCATCATTACAGAAGGTCAGAAAATCATCACAATCGGGGCGCCGGCCCGTCAGCAGAAAGGCCCGGCATTTGGAACCGTGAGCCGCGTCGAGGCGCACACGATCGCGTCCGACCTCAATTTGCCTGTCGGCAGCGCGGGTGGGCCAGTCTTCACGACTGCCGGCATCGTGATCGGGCTTACGTCGGTCCCAGCCGAGAGAGATGCTGAGAGCAGCGTCCGGCAACGCGGGAACTCGCGAGTCGTTCGCATTGAGGATGTCTGTGACGTTGTTGCGTCCGCGGAGAAGAAGGTCAAAGGTGTGGTGGCGCCGAACGGAACGCATCTGCCGGTGGAACCGGTACGGCCGTTTCCGGAGGACGCGCTCAAGGACGCCGTCAGGCGCCGCACGGGCAGCCTGAGCCCGTACCAGACGTCCTCGTCCGATTTCGACATCGCCTTCATCACGCCCGCACAGATCTTCGGAGCCCAAGGTAAGACAATCGCCAGCCGGCTCATGGACTTCAGCAACTGGTCCGAGTACGTGGCAAGCGTTCCGCCGGTGCTGCTGGTCCGCGTCACGCCGAAGTTGGTAGAGAGCTTCTGGGCGACGGTTGCCCGCGGCGCGGCTTACACGCAAGGTGCGTCCCTGCCCCCGATGAAGCACGTCAAGTCAGGCTTCTCGCGGATGCGCGCCTTCTGCGGCGACGCCGAGGTGACGCCCATCCACCCCTTCAGACTCGAGCAGCACGTCTCCGAGAGCGACACGATCTACGAAGGCCTTTACGTCTTCGACCCCGACGCGTTTGGGCCGCAATGCCCGGTCGTCAAGCTCGTGCTTTATTCGGAGAAGGATTCGAAGCAGGGGGACACCCGGATGGTTGATCCGAAGGTGCTCCAGCAGGTCTGGCAGGACTTCGCATCGTATCGCGCCCTGCAATAGAAGCCAGAGTTTTAGCGAATCTGAACTTCGGCATCAGCGCCGCCGTCTAGAATCAGACGGGAGTTGATATGACGCTGTGGCAAGACGTTCGCTACGGCTTCCGCATGCTGGCGGCCAGCCCCTCCTTCACCGTCGTCGCAGTGCTCTCGCTGGCCATCGGCATCGGCGCGAACTGCGCGATCTTCAGCTTCGCGGACGGACTCCCGCTGCGCCCGCTTCCGGTTGCGCGACCGGGCGAAGTCCTGACAGTGGGGTCGCGCTCCTCGCTCGAAGCGCTCGACGCCAGCTCGCTCGTCTCGTCCTACCGCGACTACGTGGACATTCGCGATCGTACCAACAGTTTCGAGGGCCTTGCCGCCTTCTCGTACCTCACGGTAGGGTTTGCGAGCGATCCCACCGCGACACCGAAGCTGACGATGGGCATGATGGCGAGCAGCAACCTGCTCCCATTGATGGGCGTGGAGCCGACGATCGGCCGCACGTTCCGCAATGACGAAGATCAGGTCCCCGGTCGCGACGCCGTCGTCGTGCTCGGCCGGACCCTGTGGGAACAGCAGTTCGCCTCGGACGGGCGCATTCTTGGCCGACGCGTGTGGATCAACGGCGTGCCCTTCACGGTCATCGGTGTGACGCCCGCATCGTTCACCGGTTTGAGCCCGGTTGTGCGCACGGACTTCTTCGTGCCCCTGATGATGTCGCCGCGGGTGATCACCGACAGCCGGACAGGTTCGCTCGAGGCGCGCGATGTCAGAAACCTGCACCTGAAGGCACGGCTCAAGCCTGGCATCTCGCAGGCGCAGGCCCAGAGCGAGCTGACCGTCATCGCGACCGACCTGGCACGCGCGTATCCCACGACGAACCAGAACCAGCAGTTTTTCGTGAGGACCGAGCTGCAGGCCCGAGTTTCAGAAGATCCGCCAGACGCGATGCTGATTGCGATGCTCTCGACCCTGGCGATTGCCGTGCTGCTCGTCGCGTGCGGAAACGTCGCCGGTCTGCTGACGAGCCGCGCGCCGGTTCGGGCGCGCGAGATGGCGCTCCGCCTCGCCATCGGCGCCGGACGCACTCGGATCGTTCGCCAGCTGATCACCGAGAGCCTGCTCGTGGCCGTCGCCGGCGGCGTGCTCGGCCTTGGCATCGGCTACGCCGGCATGCTGCTGTTCAGGCAGATCGAGATTCCCAGCGAGCTGCCGATCGCGCTCGCATTCCAGATGGATCGGCGCGCGCTTGTCTTCAGTCTCGTGGTCGCCGTGGCCAGCGCCGTCATCTTCGGTCTGGTGCCGGCCGTGCAGGCGTCCCGCACGGATCTCGCGGCGATCATGAAAGCCAGCGACGCGGTCGCGCCCGGACGCCGGCGCCGTTGGGGACGAGCCATGCTGACGACCGCGCAAGTGGCGGTCTCCGTGGTCCTGCTCGTCGTCGCCATGTTCATGTATCGCGGGTTCCACCAGGAGTTGGCGGGCGGCCCGGGCTACCGCACCGATCACCTGATCATGATGGGTGTCGACACGAGTCTCATTCGCTACAGCGACGCCCAGTCGCGGCACTTCTTTCAAGAGGTGGCCAATCGGGCGAGCGCACTGCCCGGCGTAAAGGCCGTCACGCTGACCACGTCGATTCCGATGCTGAACGACACGCTGAACGGGGAGGCGATTGCGCCGGAGGGATTTCAGTATCCGCCTGGCAAGGAAGGCTCGGAGACGCTGGCGTCCAAAGTGGACGAATACTTTTTCGACGCGATGGCCATTCCGCTGGTCGAGGGACGCAACTTCACGCGCCAGGACGACGAGGGCGCGACGCGCGTCGCGATCGTGAATCAGCACTTCGCGCAGCACTACTGGCCGAACCAGGATCCGCTCGGCAAGCGATTCCGGCTGAAGAGCGCGAAGGACACGTGGGTGGAAATCGTGGGCGTCGCAAAGACGAGCAAGTACATCTTCATCGCCGAGCCGCCGACCGATTTCGTGTATCTGCCGTACCGCCAGAGCCCCTCCTCGTCGATGATGCTGGTGGCGCAATCCGCTGGCGACCCTGGCGCGCTGGCCGCACCGCTGCGCGACGTGGTTCGTGGCATGGACGCCAGCATGCCGGTTTTCAACATGCGCACCATGGAACGGCTCTACCACATGCGCGCGATCAGTGTCTTCAATGTCCTGGTGACGACCGTCGCCGCGATGGGGCTGATGGGACTCGCGCTGGCGATCGTGGGCCTGTACGGGCTCGTCGCGTATGCCGCGGCCCGGCGGACGCGCGAGATCGGCATCCGCATGGCCATCGGCGCGACCGCGCCGACCGTGCTCCGCATGGTGCTCCGCCAAGGAGTGACCCTCGCGGTAACCGGGCTTGTTCTCGGACTCGCGGGCAGCATCGGCGCCGGCGTCCTGCTGAGTGCGGCGTTTCCGAGCGGCAACGATCAGCGCGACTTTCTGTCGCTGGCGCTCGTCGCGCCAGTCGTGCTCCTCGTCACGGTGCTGGCCACCTACATACCGGCGCGCCGCGCCTCGCGCGTGAATCCGATGGAGGCGCTCCGCTACGAATAATCCTCGGTTCGCTCCTGGCCTTCCTTACAATATCCACCCCCCCATATTCGTCTACACCTGTAGATGAAGGACGCGGCGAGCCTGGAGCCGATGGCACTCGACCGGGACCAGCGCATCGCCGACGTCATCACGCGAGAGCGATCGCGGCTGCTGAACTTCATTCGCCGGCGCGTGCCCGACCCGCTCGACGCTGAAGACATCCTGCAGGACGTCTACTTCCGGCTGGTGGAAGCGAACCGCCTGCTGATGCCGATCGATCACATCACCGGTTGGCTGTTTCGCGTCGCGCGCAATCGCATCACCGATCTATTCCGCCGGAAGACTCCGGAACGCTTCGGCGATGTCTTCTCTGCGGACGAGGACGATGAGCTGATGCAGGTGGAAGATCTGCTGCCGTCGCCGGACGCGGGACCGGACGCGCTCTATGCCCGTCATGTGCTGCTCGACGAGCTCACGTTGGCCGTCGACGAGCTGCCGATGGATCAGCGCGCGGTGTTCGTGGCGCACGAGCTGGAAGGGCGCAGCTTCAAGGAGATCGCCGCCGAGACCGGGGTGAGCGTGAACACGCTGCTGTCGCGAAAACACTACGCCATTCTGCATCTGCGGAAGCGGCTGCAAAGCATCTACGACGAACTGACGAAACCATGAGGGACTGATGATGAGGATGAGCAGACGGGCGAAATGGATTTGCGTGATGGTGTTTGCGCCGTTCGCGATCGCGCTGGTGATTTTCGTCGGCGGCGAAATCGTGAAGTATCTGTGGAACTGGCTGGTGCCGTCGCTCTTCGGCTGGCGCCCGATTACGTTCTGGGAAGCCTTCGGACTTCTGGCGCTGTGCCGCATTCTTTTCGGCAGTCACGGGTTCCGCGGCGCCCGCTCGAATTCCTCAGGCCGCGGACGCATGGCCGATCGCATGGCTGACCGCGTCGCCGATCGCTGGGATCACATGACACCGGAGGAGCGCGAGCGATTCCGTCAGCGCCTGCGCGAACGCTGCGGCTTCGATCCCGCAGCCGCCGAGGGTGCGCGGTAGTGATGAAACTCCGGTTGCGACTGGGCCCTCGCAGCATCGTCAGGAAATGCGTCGCCTGCCCTGAGGCTTTGCGATCTGGCGAAGGTCGCGGATCGGGTTCGAGCGACAATGGGCCAGTGCCGACGATTTCTGTCTGAATGCGCGACGCCTCGTCGAGGTGCTCATATTCGACGTCCAGCACCGGGTTGGAATCAGGGATTAGATGACAAGCAACTTTTTTTGACGCAACGCACCACAAAGCAACGGCGAGCGATTCACTGTACGGCACTGAAATGGCCTCCAACGTCAATCGCTTGGTAGCCCGGCGCACGAGTCGATGTTGTCGCGTCACAACACTGGATCGTACGCACCACCGGTGACTCCGCCGTGGTCGCTCGTGCATGACGTCTGATTCCTATCAACTCCCCACCGCACCCTCGCGACTGCTTGTGCCGCGCTTGTGTAGACTCTTAGCCATGCGGCTCCGTCACCACTTCTCGCGCCTCTCGCTCAGCCGGCGCGTGGCGATCCGCACCCTGATCGCGTTTCTGATCACCTTTGCGCTGATGCGAATCATCACCGCGATCATCCGCTATGACATCTTCCCGAATGGTCCCTTTCACTACGTCGTGACCAAGAGCGGTCTCCACATCCATCACCTTTTCTGGGGCATCCTGCTCCTCATGGCGACCGGCTTCGCGGCCCTCGCAACCCGTGCGCCCCAGTGGCACCTGCGGATCGCCATCGTGTTCGGCATCGCGCTCGGCCTCACGCTCGACGAGTTCGCCATGTGGCTGCGGCTCGCTGATGTGTATTGGTCACCGGAAGGCATTGAGTCCGTGAAGGCCTCCGCGGTCGTCGCGGCCCTGCTGGCTCTCTACGGATTCGGTCAGCCGTTCTGGCACGCCGTCGTGCGCGACCTGTTCAAACGGTGACTCGCCGACATGGACGGCCGTCTGGCCGGTAAAGACTTCCCAGCGATCGATCGCGATCTGCACATCGCGCGGTTCGATCTCGATGGCGAAACAGCGGCGGTCCAGTTGTTGTTCGGCGGCGTTATCTGGCGTACGAATTCGCGACGCGCCCCGCCTCACGGCGGGCCCGCCAGGGGACTATGTCGCTCTCGACTTCATCTTGCGCCACCCGCCGGCGCGATTGTTCGCGATGATCTGTTGGATGATCGTCGTGAGCGCTCGCCGGTTGAGCGATTCGCCCCGGCGGATCGCGACCGTGCGCGCGGTCTTATTGCCATGGCCGCCGGTGATGATGCGCTGGGGATCCGGCACGATGCCGCCGTCATATAGAAAGATGTTGATGTGATCCTTGGCGGCGAGGAGCGCGCAGATGTTGCCCTGCAGGACGAAATACGGCAGCTTCGTGCGCTTGATCGTCTCGATGATGCCGGGGTCGGCGGCATGTACGAGATCGCGGACCTGCTGACAGATGCGCTGCTGCCAATCGGGCAGTGAATCGATATACACATCGACTCGCGGGTCGACGGCGTATCTCATGGGTCCCGGCGGCCCGACACCGCGCTGATGAACCCTCGTTCGCGCGACAGGACGCCGATCGGTTCGCCACGGTCTGCCCCCGCAGACGCCACGAGCAGCGACTGGTCGTGATGTGCCGTCACGAAGGGTGCTGCTACATGCGCCCATCGGCCAGCAGAATCAGCCGACGATGGGGACACGTGAACGGACATCGCTGTCAACGGCTGTCCCCTCAGGTGCTGGCCTTTACCCGGCCATTGTCGAGCAGAAACTCGCGCCCGAGCGGACTCACGCCAACGAACGGTTCCTGGCCATCAGCGCGCCATTGCACGATAAATCCGCGGTCGTTCGCCTCTTCCCACACCGGCAGCCTCGGACAGGACGTGCGCCACGCGTCCATCACCTCTGCATACGGTCGCGGCTTCGTCGCGATCGATTCGAGCAAATCGAGAATCAGCGGAGTGAGCGGGTCGGTCATTTGAGGTCACCAATTATCGCAGACTGTCCTTGAACGCGGCCATCTCCCCGTTGTTAACGAGACGCGTGAAATGGATCGCCAGGCGGCCTACGGTCGCTCAATTCTTGGCAGCGAAAAGGAACCCGTGGTGAACAGATGGGCCTCAGGCAGAGGACACCTGGTTGCATCATCCCACCGAGCGGCGATACGCTTCGTCCGGTACGATGCGCTCAACGCCAACGATCACGCTTCATATCCTGGGCGCCCTGCGCCCGTACTGCGCGGGTGCGTCGGAACTCTCGATTTCCGCACTCACCGTGCGCGCGGCACTCGAGGATCTTGCGCGAAGCCAGCTGGCGTTGTATCGCAACGTATGCGATGAAACCGGCGCCATGCGCCGACACCTGAACGTGTTCGTGAACACCGACAATGTGCGCGATCTCGACGGCATGGACACCGCACTGGCGCCGGGCGACGTGGTCACGATTCTGCCGGCGGTCTCGGGAGGTTGAAGATGGCGGAACGAGTGATACTCACCATCGGCACCAGGAAAGGTGTCTTCGTCGCCGACGCTGCGAAGCCCAGGCAGCACTTCACACTCCGTGGGCCGTTCGGTCCTGGCGTCCCCGTGTATTCAACGCTGATCGACACGCGCGGGACGCCGTTCCTCTATGCCTCGAGCTGCAACCCGTTCTTCGGCATGAAAGTGCTGCGCTCGAAGGACATGGGGAAGAGCTTTAGCGAGACGAAGTCGGCGCCGGCGTTCCCCAAAGAGGACGGACGCGCGCTTGCCAATATCTGGGCACTGGAGACCGGCGGCGGCAAGAAAGAGCTGTGGTGTGGTGTGGAGCCGGCATCGCTGTTCACGAGTCAGGACGGCGGCGATTCATGGGAGCTGGTGCCCGGCATCAGCAACCACGAGCACGCGCGGAAGTGGCAGCCAGGCGCCGGCGGCATGTGCATGCACACGATCATCCGCGACGGGAATCGCGTGCACCTCGGCATCTCGACCGGAGGCCACTATTTGAGTGAGGACGGCGGCGTGACATTCAAGGCGTCCAATCAGGGCGTTGGCGCCGGCTTCGCGCCCGACCCGTATCCGGAATTCGGCCAGTGCGTGCACAAGATGGCGCGGCACGACGATGCGCCCGGCCGGCTCTACATGCAGAACCACGGCGGATGGGCCGACTGGACCGGGCCCGGAGGGCCACGACCGGACATCGGCGTGCTGCGCAGCGACGATCACGGCCACACGTGGAGATCGATCGCCAAAGGACTGCCGTCCGACTTCGGATTTCCAATCGTCGTCCACCCGCACGACGCGGACACCGTGTACGTGATGCCGCTCGACCCGGCGACGCGGACCTGTCCCGGCAGCGCGCCCGCGGTATGGCGCAGCGAAAATGGCGGCGACGCGTGGAGCCGGCTCGCGCGCGGGCTCCCCGCGAAGCAAAGCTTCTTCACCATCTTGCGCGACGCGATGGACATCGACCGGCTCAAGACCCCAGCGCTCTATTTCGGCACGACCACGGGTCAGCTCTGGATTGGGAGGGAAGGCGGAGAGCAATGGGACTGCCTGTTCGAGTCATTGCCCCCGATCCACAACGTGAAGGTTGCGGTCGTGTGAAATTCGAGCGGCCGGTATGTCCGACCCTCAGTCGGAGCGCCCCACGCCGCCTCAGCGATACGGCTGATTCACCGCGAACGACATGACCAGGCGTTAGCGGAATCATGAAATCGTTAAGCCCCGGCCGGCCGTCAAAACCGCTAGACAGCAGGGCCGACCTGTTGGATACTCCACCCATCATTTCGTAGTCGTCCACGCACTGATCGGTGCCCCGGCGTTGGGTCCCCTGTTCGGCGGCGAATCGTCGTCCTCTCTCGAAAGGATGCGTGGAATGGCTACTCAAGTCTGGCAGAGCCTGCGTGCATGGGCACGCCTGGCCATCGTGTTACTCGTCCTCACACCAGCCGCCGCTCACGCCCAGAGTACGTTCACCGGGGTCGTCAAGGACACCTCGGGCGCCGTGCTTCCCGGCGTCACGGTCGAGGCCGCAAGTCCGGTGCTGATCGAGAAGATGCGCTCAGCCGTCACCGATAGTACGGGCAGCTACCGCATCGTCGATCTCAGGCCCGGCATTTACACGCTCACCTTTACGCTGGCCGGATTCTCGACCGTGAAGCGGGAAAGCATCGAGCTGCCGGCGAACTTCACGATGACGATCGCCGGCGAGATGAAGGTCGGAGCACTCGAGGAAACGCTCACCGTCACTGGTGCGGCGCCCACTGTCGACGTCCAGAGCACGACCAAGGCGCAAGTGCTCAACCGCGACGCGCTCGACGCGATCCCGACGGGACGCACGATCCAGGGCATGGGCCAGCTGATCACGGGCGTGTCGCTGAACATTCCCGACGTCGGCGGCTCGCGCGCGATGCAGCAGACCTACATGTCCACGCATGGGCTCGGCGCCTCGCAGACCACGGTGCAGGTGGACGGCCTTCAAGTCAACGGGCTCGACGGCGACGGCGCGGTGCAGAACTACTTCAACAGCTCGATGAGCCAGGAAATGGTCTATACGACGAGCGGCGCTTCAGCCGACGTCTCGGGCGGCGGCGTCCGGCTCAACATGATCCCGCGCGACGGCGGCAACAGGTTCAGCGGCGCCGTGTTCTCCGGCTATCAGAACCAGAGCTTTCAGTCCGACAACCTGACGTCGGACCTCCAGGCCCGCGGTCTGAAGACGCCAGACGGCATCGAAAAGCTCTGGAACATCGAAGGTTCCTTCGGCGGGCCGATCATGAAGGACAAGATGTGGTTCTTCGGCTCCGCGCGCGCATTCCATCTGAACACGCTCCCTGCCGACGCTCTGGTCGGAATTCCCGGCACGGCGCTCCCCAACCGTGCGCCGACGCCCAGTACGGAACGCGGCGTCGATCCGCAGAAAATCAACAGCTTCCAGGCGCGGATCGTCTGGCAGATCAGCCCGAACACGAAGCTGTCGGCCTACAATGACCGGCTCCTCAAGGATCGCGGCTCGGACATGATTGCCGGCGTTGACCCCGCGACAGCCTCAGGCGTCTGGGCCTCCCCGCTTTACACCAC
>DASXIR010000019.1:0-13608 GCA_036497895.1 Vicinamibacterales bacterium
CCTGGAGGCATGCCCGCCGGCAGCTCGACGATCGAGGGCGTGAAGTCGCGCGCCAGGTTGCCCTTGCCGGTCAGGAACAGGGTCGGCGTCGTGGCTTCGTCGCCTGCAGGCACCGACGCGACAATGACCTGCTTGTCCTCGGGGATGTAGGAATACATCTTCACGCCGTCGGAGACGAACTGTTTCTGGTCGGGAGCGGAATAGTCCCAGCGCATCTTGCCGGGCTTCTTGACGAACAGGTGTCCGGTCTCGGTGATGGTCTTGTGCAACACGCCGCCTTCGTAGGCATGCGTGAAGTCGGCCGAAAAATCCCTGATGCCGTCCACCTTGTGCTGAAGCGCCTCTGCCAGCTCAGGCGCAGACGGCTCGGCAGCTCGCGGCGCCGAGTACGTCACGACCGCGATCGCACCAGCCAGGGCCCAGCTGGTCCAACTCCTCAGCACCATGAACCAACCTTACTACGGTTGGCTGTAGTCGACGAGATACCGCGCCTGCCTGGCAAAGATGTTCGACTCGTATGCGGTGCGAGTCGCCTGCCCGTCCGCGCCGAACGTCACCAGGCTTACGCCGCGCTCGACGATCAGCGTGTGCTGATGATTGACGATGACGTGGCCGAAGCCCATGCGGCGGATGGTGTCTGACGCGAGCCACGACTCCATCCGGATCATCGCGGCAACGCCATCGATGCTCACGGACGTGTGAAAAGGCTGTGACGCTCCCATGATCAGGAGCGGAGCGGCGCCGACTGTGCCGGCCACCGCCGCGTAGTCGCCCGGCGGATGGACGCTGACGTGCCCTCCGGTCAGACGTTCGAGCGTGCCCGACAGCCCGACGGCGTCGAGCTGTAAATCGCGCGATGGTCGCAGCACGCACAACACGTAGCGCGTGCCAGGCGTCAGGCTGCGAGCCACTTCAGACACGCGCTCAGTAATCGCACGCGGATCTCTGGTGATGGCGAGCAGCGGGCCGTAAGTCGACGCGAGGGTCGTGCGCGATCGCTCAGTCAGTGCGACCTGTCGTCCCTGAGCGCGATTCTCCGCAATCAACGCCGGCGCGCGTAATAGCACATCCGGCGTGCGCAGATAGGCGAGATCGGGCTTCACCACGCTCGCGAAATACGACAGGCCGTTGTCGATCTGCCAGTTCAGGTCCGTGAGCAACAAAGCGTTGTGCCCGTCGAGACCGGCGGTAAGAGCGGCGAGCACTTCGGTCGGACGCCGGTCGTGACTGCGATCGAGGGCGGGGAAGTCGCGATAGCCGCGCAACGCGGCGTATGCGACGAGTGCGGCCGCGGCCACCGGCCCGGCACGCCTGCCGGACTGGCCGATCAGCGCGATCGCTGGCGCCACCAGCAGGGCGATGAGGAGGTGCGACGGAAGGTAGAAGACATGCGAGTCGCCGACGTTGTAGCTGAATGCGAAGACGACATTGGCGGCAAACAGCAGCAGGAGCAGAGCGGCGCGCCGCCAGTTGTCCCATGCGAGCCCGACCCAGCCGACGGCCGCGACCGCCGGTATGACGCGGCCGAACTGCTGCGTCAGGTCGAACCAATACATGGCGACGTGGTCCGCCAGCATCGAACGTGGCACGTTCATCACCATCGTGTCGCGCCAGTCGGATTTCGTGACGTCGAACCAGAATCGCGACAAGGCGTCGGCAAGGCCGTCGGGCGGCTGCGGCAGCAGCCACAAGGAGCGGAGGTTCCATCCATATTGCAGCGCTCCAACGCACGCGCACACGATCGCGATCGCCACCACTTTCGGCGCGAACATCGAGCGCCACCCGTCCGGTGCTGTGAGCAGGAGGAACGCGGTATAGCCGGGCAGCAGGAGGACCATCGACAAGTGGTTGCCGAAGCCAAGCGCGTAGACTGCGAAAAAGATCGTGAGTCGAGTCAACGTCGGCGTGCCGGACCAGCGCAGCAGCAACCACAACGTCGCCAGCATGAACATGATGTGGAGCGAATAGACCTCTGCGATGATGGCCTGGCTCCAGAACGTGTAGGACACCGCGAAAAGCAGGGCCGCGGCGGTGCCCGCCGCCACCGATCCCGATAGTTCCGCCGCCACCACGACCAGCAGGCCGCAGGCGGCCGCGCCTTCGATCGCAGACGCCAGGTTCAGGGCATGCGCCGGATCGCCGCCGGTCAGCCAGAGAAACGCATTACCGATGGCAAAGTAGGCGGGATACGCGTCGCGGGTGGTGATCACCGATGATCCGACGGTCGCCTGGAACGATCCAGTGTCCCCGAAATCGAAGCCGGGAAGCAGCGTCGCGTGATACAAGGCGAACGCGATCAGCGCGACGATCAGAGCGGCAACGGTGTCGCGGCGAGCCATGCGGCTGCCAGTCAGCGTGCCGCGCGCTTGGCGGCGATGACCGCCCGAACTTCCGCGAGCGAGC
Organism: Vicinamibacterales bacterium; assembly: GCA_036497895.1. GTDB lineage: Bacteria > Acidobacteriota > Vicinamibacteria > Vicinamibacterales > CAVVIG01 > CAVQFC01. The sequence goes on from DASXIR010000019.1 coordinate 2,404, forward strand.
GCGTGTTCAGCACGTGACGTGGCTCGACCCAGCCACGGCGAGCGGTCGTGAGGCCGAGCCGCATCTGCCGGTCGAGCATCTCCACGCGGTGGCAGTCGCTGTTGATCACGATGACACATCCGGCTGCAATCGCTCGCCTCGCGAGCGCGCCGTCCAGATCGAGGTGCGACGGCGAGCCATCGATCTCCACCGCTGTGGCGGTGGTGACGGCGGTCTCGAACACTCGATCCCAATCCAGATCGTAGCCGGCACGGTGCGGCACCATCCGGTTGGTCGGATGGGTAATCATCGTCACCAGCGGATGCCGCATCGCGTCAATGTAACGTTTGAGCAGCTGGTCGGGCCGGTGACCGGCGCGCTCGTGCAGCGAGGCCAGCACGATATCGAAGTTCTCCAGAATTTTGTCGGGGAAGTCGAGACGGCCATCGGGGAGGATGTCCACCTCGCAACCGTGGAGAATGGTCATGCCGGGGTACTGCTCGCGCAGCGCACCGATTTCGTCAGCCTGCTGTCGCACGCCGTCTGCCGTCAGATTACGGGAAGCCGCGGAATGCGGGGAATGGTCGGTGATGGCGATGTACTCGTAGCCGAGGCCATGGCAGGTGTCAGCCATCGCGGCGATTGAATCGCGGCCGTCGCTCCACGTCGAGTGCATGTGCAGATCGCCGCGGATGTGCTCCCGCGCGACCAGCGTCGGCAACGTGCCGGCCAGCGCTCGCGAAACCTCCTCGTCCCCATTTCGGATTTCCGCGGGAATGACGGGCAATCCAATCGCCGAGTAGATCTCTTCTTCTGTAGCGGAGGGTCGCGGCGTGCCGTCGGCGGCGGAAAGTCCTGACGCCGCGAGCGTCCAGCCGGCGATCGTGGCCTGCCGGCGCAGCGCTTCGAAGTGCGCGGGCGCCCCGGTCAGGTACAACAACGCCGCGCCAGCGTTGTCGGGGGGCTCGAGTCGTACGCCGACCTGGACGCGATCGACCAGCAGGTACACGCGCCGGGCGCTCTGGTGCAGGCAGCGTCCCTGCTCCGCCATGTGCAGCAGTTCGAGGATCGCCCGCGACGGATCAGAAGCCGCTGCGACGATTTCGATGTCGCCCACCATGTCCTGCCCGCGACGCAGCGACCCGGCCGGCAGGGCCCAGGCGACGCCGGTCACTTCACGCAGGTGCTCCAGAAGGGGTTCGACAATTGCGACCGCGCGCCCGAGCGCGATTCGAGGGATATGGGCACGAAGACCGGGCAGTGCCGCACCGATGGCTTCTTCCGCCGCCGCGTCGAGCCCGGGAAGGCTTTTGATGCGGTGCTCGGAGACAGCGGCCGCAAGGTCGGTGCCAGAGGTGGCGCCGAGCCCCTTATGCAACGCGCCGAGCTGCTCAATGGTGACGGCACCGGATTCGTACAACCAACGCAGGTCGGCCGGCAGATCTGCGATCGCCGACTCGACGAGGACCCAGCCACCGGCTTCGTACATCTGACGGAGCCGCCTCAGAATCTCGGGATCACAGTCAGCCGGCGGCGATTCGATCAGCGAGCCGACATCAAGGTCAGATCGAATGTTGCGGGCCTGAACGAAAGCGGCGGCGTGGGTGAACAGCGACTGTTCGGCCGCATCTCCCTGGATCATCGCCAGCGTGGCGAGCTGATCGAGGGTGCGGCGCAGGGGCTCGGCCGTCGTCGTAGGGGAGTCGCCGGGAATGCCGGCTAGCCTTTCAGAGCGCCAGGTTCTGGCGGCGCCTGCTTCGGCGCTTCTTTCGTTTCGGTCGGCAGGCTCGCCGCGAGCCACTCGTTGATACCGCCCTTGAGCGCGGACACTTTGTATCCCTGACGAATGAGCTCCGCCGCGACATGCGAGCTGGCGAGCTCGTTCGGGTCCGAATCGTAGACGACGACGTCGCGGTCGCGTGGAATGGACGGTGGGGTCCCGCCCGCCAGGTAGCGCAGCGCGCCCGGCAGCTTCACCGTGCTGTGTTCGTAGGGATATTTGAGCCTGGCGTCGACGACGAGCGGCGGTTCGGCGCCCTCGAGACGCAGTTTCAGATCCTCTTTCGTGATTCTGGGCACCGGCACGGTGTTGTATTGTGATCGCGCCCTGCGCGGCCTGTCAACTTGCCCGGGTCCGGTGCAGTCTGGCCCACGAGGCTACCGTCGGTCGCCAGGTTCCTCCCACGGTCGCGTTGTTCGAGTATCGGGACTCTTCTGTAATAATCGACTGCAATCCATGGCGAGAGAATTGGCACTGCACGGACGAATGTACTGGATCCTCTCCGAGCCCGAAGGCGACGGTTGGAAGGCCACAGTGCTCGAAAACAAAGCAGACGGCTCGCAAGACAGCATCGGTATCGATGCCACCGGCGAAACCCGCAGCCAAGCTGACGATGCGGCGGAGCGGAAGCTGCGCCGGTTGCTGCAGGCGTACTAGGCGCGCGGACGCATTCCCATCAACACGGCGAAGGATCCTTTTCGCCAGAGCACGTCCACCTGGAAGCCGCTGCGCTCCATCAGCAGTATTTCGGACTCGAGCGGCACGTACACGTCCTCGTGCGACCATGCGTCGAGCAGTGCGGCGGAGCGCGCCGGGCTGTAGCTGCGCCGCAGGTGCTGATTCCATTTCATGAGTTGGTCGCGAGCGACACCCACGGACGCCGACGGATAGCAGTCCACCGCGATGAAGAGGCCGCGACGCCGCAGCGCGCGGAAGATCCGGCGGTACATCTTCGCTTTGGCCGCGCGTGTGCGGATGTGGTGGAGCGAAAACGACGCGACCACGGCATCGCAGGGCGGCAGTGAGGCGCTGACAAAGGTGTCGCAGACGAACCTGCCCCTGCCGCGGAGCCGGCGCGCCGCTACCTCGAGCATGTCCGGATCGCCATCGATGCCGACGATCCGAGCCTGCGGGACGACGGCCAGACATCGCGCCGCGAGCGCACCCGTGCCGGTTCCCAGATCGACGATGGTGCGGGTCCGAGCCGGCAGCGCGGCAGCCGCCTCAGCCAGCATCTCCTCGTAGTTGGGGATGAACGTGCGAATCCGCGCGTCGTATTCGCGAATGTCAATGCCGAGATGCGAAGCAACACTCATGGTGGTCCGATTCGATTTGCAATCAAATCACGTGCCGCGTGCTCACTGTCGGCCAGGCTCATCGCTGGACGATCCCGTCTGGTAGCCGGAGCACGATCGCACCGGCAGGGGCGGGTAGCGTCGAAAGGATGGATCGGTCGCCGACAGCGTGCAAAGATAAAACGTCGCGCCCTTTGACGAGGTTATAACCTGCGCATTTCGGCACGACGCGCACAGGCCGACGCGATCTTCTGGGGACGAATCCATGGCCGATCCGATCTCAACACAAATTGAGCGCGAAGTCGCCGGCTGGCCAGGCGTCATCGTCGAACCGCATCGCTTCGGCGGCATCGAGTTTCGCGTCGGCCGCCGTGAACTTGGCCACCTGCACGGTAATCGACTCGCCGATCTCCCGTTCCCGATCCGCGTCCGCGACGAGTTGATCGCGGCCGGCAGAGCCGAACGACATCACATCCTGCCGGAGTCCGGCTGGATCAGCCGCCGCATGCGCGATGAGCGCGATGTCGCTGACGTGATCGATCTGTTCCGGTTGAACTACGAGCGGCCCTGGAAATCCAACTCCTAGGAGCCGCTGGCCGTCAGTTTCTGTTCTGACATCAGCGCGAGCGCATTTCCTTCGGAGTCTTCGAATTCAGCCAGCCACACTTCGCGGTCGGCCAGCGTCGCGATCCGGTGCGGTTCGGTCCGAAAGGTGACGCCATTCGACGCCAGCGTGTCACGCGTCTTCTGGATGTCCTCGACGGCGAAATACAGGATCGAGCCGGGGTGATCGAATCCCGGCTCGGGCGTTGACAGCATCAGGCGAACGCCGGCGCAATCGAAGAAGGCCAGGCGCGGGGGCATCGCAAACAGGAACGGCACGCCGAGCGTGTCGCGATAGAACGCGACCGCCCGCTCGACGTTGTGCGCACGCATCGAAATCTGGTGAATTCGCGACAGGCTGCCGGCGGGTGTCATCTGGGCCCCTCCATTTAATTAGCTAAGGCTAACTAAGTTATAGTGCCGGAATGGCGTCACGCACAAGCCCCAAACCAACGGCCGCGGTTGCGGATGCCCTGCATTCCGCCGCCATTCACCTGTTGCGCGCCGTCCGCCAGGAGGACGAGCAGACCGGAGTCGGTCCGGCCCGCCTGTCGGCATTGTCCGTCCTGGTCTTCGCCGGACCGATGCGGCTGACCGATTTGGCGCGAATCGAGCAGGTGAAACCGCCGACGATGACCAAGGTGACGATGGGCCTGGAGAAGGCGGGCCTGGTCAAGCGGCGCGCGGATGCGGAGGACGCACGAGCCGTCCGGCTGGAAGCGACGGCCAGCGGCACGCGATTGCTCCAGGACGGCAGACGCCGCCGCGTCGAGCGCCTCACCGCCGCACTGCACGCGCTCACGGCCCGGGAGCTCGCCCTTCTTGGCCGCGCCGCGGTCATCATGGAACGCGTGACCACGACAATTTGACACTCGGGCTTCGCTCAGCCCGCAGGCTTGATGTTCACATTCGTGTGGAAGAAATTGTCAGGGTCGTACTTCGTCTTCAAGGTGCGAAGCCTCGTGTAGTTCGCTCCGTAGACCTCGGCGGCTCCGTCGCTGGCATCGTCCTCCAGGTAGTTCACGTACCGCATCGGTGCGTGGAAGGGCGCCAGCGCCGCGTGGGTGGCGCGGCACCAGGCGACGCAGCCTTCGGTGTCTTTCGCATCGTCGCACTGCGCCACGATCGCGACGTTGAAACCCGTGACTCGCATCGCGCAGGCAGTCGCGGCAACGGGAACGCGGCTCGCCGCGCCGTGGAAGTGTTCGACGACAATCTGGCTCATCGGTGACGGACACGCATTGAACTGCTCCACGAGCACGCGAATGGCGTCGTCGCTCAGGTCGGTCAGGAACTGCGCTTTCCAGTAGTTCAACGCACCCTTGGGGAACGATGCATCGAGCAGCGTGTTCTGCACGGTGTAGGGGATCGGTCCCATCGCGTCCATGACCGGTGGGCCGAACGCTTTGATCGGACGAACCACCGCTTCGCCGTCGCTCAGCGATCCGCAATGACTTGCGACGATCCCGACCAGCTTGGCGCCGGAACCGTCTGGCGCGAAGAGCAGACCGGCGGCCAGCATCAGTTCGTCGGGTGCGCTGGCGCACAGTTCGCGGAAGTACTTCAGTACGTCGACCCCTCGCTGCAGCGGATGCGCGACGAGTCCTCCGGTGATGATCGGACCGACCCGGTGCAACGCGAACTCCAGCGATGCCGCGACCCCGAAGTTGCCGCCGCCGCCCCGGACGGCCCAGAAGAGGTCAGCGTTCTCATTCGCACTTGTGTGCTTCACGCTGCCATCGGCCAACACCATTTCGACCGAGAGCAGATTGTCGAGTGCCAGGCCGTACTTCGGCATCAGCCAGCCGAGGCCGCCGCCAAGCGTGAGACCTGAAACCCCGGTGCTGCCGACGACGCCGCCGGTCGTCGCCAGGGCATGGACCTGGGTTTCGCGATTGAACTCCTTCCACAGCACGCCGCCTTGGCACCGCGCGGTTCGCGCTGCCGGATCGACGTAGATGCCTTTCATGGGAGACAGGTCGATCAGCAGGCCGCCCTCGATCGTTCCGCGACCGGCGACGTTGTGGCCCCCGCCTCGGACGGCGACCTCAAGGTCCAAGGTCCGCGCCAGCGTCACGGCGTCCGCAATGTCCGCTGTTCCGTGGCACTGCGCGATCAATGCGGGCCGCTTGTCAATCAGCCCGTTGTGGACACGACGGGCATCGTCGTAGCCATGGTCCTCGGCCTTCAACAGTCGCCCGGAAAACGTGACTGGGAACTTCGCGGAGTCGAGGGCTGCGATCATGATTCCTCCAGCAATGAGAACGGCGTATCTTACCAGCGGCGCCGCGCCGCTCCCACGCCAGAAATTTCGAAATCGGGCCGCCACCGGACCGCCGAAAAACTCGCGGGTACCCTGATCTTCCGATATTATTCGCGGCCGATGGAACCCTTCGTCGGCCTCGTCGCCGTTGACGTGCGGCCTCGAACGGACCGTGATCGCGAGAGACTGGAACACGGCCTCGAGGTGCTCCAGGCCCAGGAGCCGTCGTTTCGCGCTCAGTCCAAGCCGGGCGCAGGTGTCATCACCCTGGTGGCGATGGGCGAGCGGCAGCTCGAGGGCGTCATCGACCGGCTTGTTCGCGAGTTTAAGGTCGAGGCTACGCTCGGCCAGCCGTTCGTGGTGCTTCGGTCAGGTCTGGTCGCCTCGGGCACCGGAGAAGGGCGATATGTGGAGAAGGCCAGGGGACGGGGCCACTACGCACACGTCAGGATTCGCATCGGTCCCGGGCCGGCTGGCAGCGGGCTCACCTTCGCGGACAACAGTTTCGACGTGGCCATTCCCAAAGTTTTTGTCGGTCCGATTGAAGAATCGCTTAGAAACACACTTGCGAGGACGCCGCGTCCGGTTGAGTTGTTTGGCGACATACGCTTTGAACTGTGTGGTGGCTCGTCGCACGAGGTTGATTCGTCGTCGGGGGCATTCTGGATTGCGGCAGCGATGGCGCTCCGCGACGCATTCAACAAGGCTCCGCTGGTTCGGCTCTCCCCGGTGGTCAGCGTCGAGGTCGTCGTACCGTCGGCGTGCGCGGAGGCCGTGCTCCGCGACCTTCTGCCGCGCGCGCACATCAACTCGAGGGTTTTTCGTGGAGGGGCTCTCGCAATCAACGCACGCGCACTGTTGTCACGGATGATTGGATACAGGAGGGATCTCGATGCTCTCACGTCAGGACACGGAACCTATTCCCTTCGGCTGGATGGCTACCAGCCGGTTGAAGAAGATCCTGGTCTCGACCGCGCCGTTCCCGGTGCCGATCGCAGCCCTCAAGATGGCGGCGACCACGGTCGACGCGGGCTGGACGACTACCGCGCGTCCGTCGGGACGCGAATCAGACCGCGACCCTACGTCGATCACGGCGCGATCGCGCTTCCCGAGCCAGACGATGGAATTGACTTCGAAATGAAGCCGGCAGTCAGTCGATGGCTTGAGCAGAAAGCAAAAGGCGGCCAACGTGAATGCTGGCCGCCAGTGGAGAAGTAAGGGTGGTGGACGACACGAGGCTCGAACTCGTGACCTCTGCCTTGCGAAGGCAGCGCTCTCCCAACTGAGCTAGTCGCCCCGAGGAACACCGATTGTACCATGCGAGTTTACGCGGTGGCAACGCGACCTCGCGCCGGCTGCTGTTACACTCGCGTATGCCAGTGATCAATCGGATCGGCGTTCTGACCGGTGGTGGCGACGCCCCCGGCCTCAACGCCGTGATTCGCGCGGTCGTCAAGACCGCGTCCAACGCCAACATCGAAACGGTCGGGATCGAAGACAGCTTCGACGGCCTGCTCGAAGTCGATCGGTCGCACGTCCTGACACCGCGCCACGTCACCGGCATCCTGCGTTTCGGTGGAACCATCCTTGGAACGCTCAATACCGGGAATCCGGTTACCTCGCAGGTCGAGACGACGGACGGCCCGTACCGTTACGCGGATCGGGTTGTCGAAATGTTCCGACGGAAAGAGATGCAGGCGATCGTGGCCATCGGCGGTGACGGTACGCTGGCGATCTCGTACGAGTTCTGTCAGCTTGGCGTTCCGATCGTCTGCGTCCCCAAGACCATCGACAACGACATCGTCGGTACGACGAACTGCTTCGGGTTCGACACGGCGGTGGCGTTTGCGACCGACGCGATCGACCGTTTGCACACCACCGCTGAAGCGCACAAGCGGATTCTGGTGGTCGAGGTGATGGGGCGATACGCCGGCTGGATCGCGCTGCACGCGGGCGTGGCGGGCGGCGCGGACGCGATTCTGATTCCGGAGATCCCGTTCGACATCAGTCTCGTGGCGCAGAAGCTGCGAGAGCGCGACACCTTCGGCGCGAAGTTCAGCATCGTCGTGGTGGCGGAGGGTGCGTATCCGAAAGGCGGCGTGATGTCCTTGGTCGAGGCCGCGCACGGCCGGACCGCCGAGCGCCTCGGTGGCATCGGTGCGCAGGTGTGTGACGCCCTGCATCACGAAACAGGAAAAGAAACGCGCTCGGTGGTGCTCGGTCACCTCCAACGCGGCGGTGCGCCGACCAGCTTCGACCGCGTGCTCGCAACGCGATTTGGCGGCAAGGCGGTGGAACTCGTCAAGCGCGGCGAGTTCGGTACGATGGTGGCGTTCGCGCCGCCCGACATCATCGCCCGGCCGATCGACGAGGTGGTCGGAAAGATCAAGACGGTGCCGATGGATTCGGATCTGCTGTTGACCGCCAAGGCGCTCGGGGTCACGTTCGGAGATTAGCGTCTGGGCCGGCCAAGCTCCGCCCGCACAGGGTGGCTTGGGCCGAGCAAGCTCGGCCCCTACGGTCCGCCGCTACTACGGTCCGCCGCTACCGGATGACGTCGAGATATTTCAGCGCGCCGCCCGTATTGAACAGGACGACCGATTCGTGCGGCTTGATTGTGCCGGCCGACGCGAGCTGCCGAATCGCGACGAACGCGGCGCCGCCTTCAGGTGCGGCGCTGACGCCGGCATGCGCGCCGATTGCCAGCATGCCGTCCACCATCGATCGATCAGTGACCGCGACGGCGGTGCCGCCGCTCTCGCGAACGGCACGAAGGATCAGGAAGTCGCCGATCGCGCGCGGGACGCGCAGACCGTCGGCCAGCGTGGCTGCGTTTTCCCACATCGATGCCCGATCGGTTCCCTCGCGGAATGCGCGAACGATCGGCGCACAGTTCTCGGCCTGGACTGAAACCATTCGCGGACGTTTGCCCGGTTTTACCCAGCCGATGCGTTCGATCTCGTCGAACGCCTTCCACATGCCGACCATTCCCGTGCCGCCGCCGGTCGGATAGACGATCCAGTCCGGCCACTGCCAGTCCATTTGCTCGGCCAGTTCGTAGGCCATGGTCTTCTTGCCTTCGATCCGGTACGGCTCTTTCAGAGTCGAGACGTCATACCAGCCGAGCGGAGCGCCTTTCTCGGCGGCCATCCGTCCTGCATCCGTGATCAGGCCGTCCACCAGCGTGACGTTGGCGCCGTAGAGGCGACACTCGTCGACGAAGGCTCGCTTGGCATCCTTCGGCATGAAGACTTCGCAGGCCAGCCCCGCGGCGGCCGAATACGCCGCGGCGGCGTTGCCGGCGTTGCCAGCAGTGGGCAACGCGATGGTCTTTTCGCCGAGATACTTTGCGCGTGTGATTGCCGCGGACTGGCCGCGCGCCTTGAACGAGTTGGTCGGGTTGAGCGATTCGTCCTTGATGAACAGCCGATCGAGGCCGATGGTCGCGCCGAGCGACTGCGCGTGAAACAACGGCGTGAAGCCTTCACCGAGCGTGACCGGCTGTTCGCCGTCGAACAGCGGCAGCAGCTCTCGGTACCGCCACATGTTCGGCTCGCGGCCCGTCAGGCTGTCGCGCGACCATCCCCGGGCCTTCTCGAGGTCGTAGCGAGCGAGGAGGGGCGCGCCGCACCCACAGAGGTGATGCCGGCCGCGTGGATCGAGCGGCGGAGCTCCGCACGGCACCGAACATTCGAGATGAGTGAACAGGGACATCGGAATCGACGATCGCCGCGGTTATCTGCCGAGCAGCTCGGAGTCTTTCCGGCCCTGCAGATCGTCGATCTTCTTGATATGGCCGTCGGTCAGCTTCTGAACCTCGTCCAGCCCCTTCTTTTCGTCGTCTTCCGAAATCTTGGAATCCTTCAACATCTTCTTGAGCCGATCGTTGGCGTCGCGCCGGACTTGCCGGACGGCGTTTCGGCCTTCTTCGCTCAGTTTGTGCACCAGCTTGGAGAGTTCCTTGCGACGTTCCTCAGTCAAGGTCGGCAGCGGAATGCGGATCACCTTGCCGTCGTTGGCCGGATTCAGCCCAAGTCCGGCGCTGCGCACAGCCTTCTCGATTGCCGCCAGTTGCGACGGGTCGAACGGCTGGGCGACGATGAGCGTCGGCTCCGGAATGGACAGGCCCGCGACTTGATTGAGCGGCAGCTTCGACCCATAGGCCTCGACGTGCACGCCGTCAAGAATCGTGACGGACGCACGGCCGGTCCGGACGCCGGCGAATTCGTGCTGCACGTGTTCAATGGAGGCGGTCATTCGTTTGGTCGCCTCTGTGTAGAGACCTTTGAGATCGGATACGTCCATGGCTCCTCTTTTCAGATCCTCAGATCGTCAAACCGTGACGAGCGAACCGATCGGTTCGCCACTGACCGCGCGCTTGATGTTTCCCGGCGTGCGGAGGTTGAAGACGACGATCGGCAGCCGGTTGTCCATACACAGCGAAATCGCCGTCGAGTCCATGACCTTCAAGCCCTGCTCCAGCACCTGGAGATAGGAAATCGTGTCGAACCGGGTCGCGTCGGTCTTCACCATCGGGTCCGCATCGTAGATGCCGTCGACCTTGGTTCCCTTCATGATGACGTCGGCCTTGATTTCCATCGCGCGGAGCGCCGCGGCCGTGTCGGTGGAGAAGTAGGGGTTGCCCGTCCCGGCGCCGAACACCACCACACGGCCCTTTTCGAGGTGACGGATGGCGCGCCGGCGGATGAACGGCTCTGCGACCGATCGCATTTCGATCGCCGTCACCACGCGGGTGACGACGTTTTGTTGTTCGAGCGCGTCCTGAAGCGCCAGCGCGTTGATCACCGTCGCCAGCATGCCCATGTAATCGGCGGTGGCCCGGTCCATTCCCCGGGCGCTGGCGGCGACGCCCCGAAAGATGTTGCCGCCTCCGATCACGATGGCGGTTTCGATGCCCATGCCCTGGATCTCGGCGACGTCCTTGGCGATCTGAGTCGCCACAGCCGGATCGATGCCGTAGGTCTGCTCGCCCATCAGGGCTTCGCCGGAAAGTTTCAGGAGGATGCGTTTGTAGACTGGTCGAGGCGTGGGAGTCACGAACACAGATTATACAGCCATGACTCATCGCCATGGCTGAGGGCTAATGGCTTATGGCTATGGTTGATGGTTGCCACGAGCCATGACCATCAGCCATCAGCCATCAGCCATTTGATTACGCGCTCGGCGCTTCGCCAACCTTCACGCGAGCGAAGCGCGTGATTGACACCGTGGCCCCGAGCGCCTTGTTGGCCGCCGCCAGCACGTCCTTCACCGTCATCTTCGGG
>DASXIR010000020.1:0-6521 GCA_036497895.1 Vicinamibacterales bacterium
CGGGCGATCGCAGAACGACTCCGACGTCTTCTTCGAGAGGTTCAGGCCGTCCGCGCCGACGACGTAGATTTGCGGCGAGCCACTGCGGTCGGAGGTAAAGGCGATCTGGGTACCCGAGGGTGACCAGGTTGGCGTGATGTCGATCGCCGGGTTGTTGGTGATGCGCCGGACGTTCGATCCGTCGCGGTTGGCGACATAGATTTCGGGGTTGCCGTCGCGCGTCGAGGTGAACGCGACGCGGGTGCCGTCGGGCGACCACGCCGGCAGCCAGTTCTCGCCGATCCGCTCGCCTTTGGTTACTTCCTCGATCGTGCCCTGGAAGATGTTCGAAATGAAAATCTGTCCGCCGCCACGGCGATACGAGGTGTACGCGATCGAGCGGCCGTTGGGCGACCAGCGCGGCGAGATATTGAGCGTCTTGCCGACGGTGACCCGGCGCTGATTCTCGCCGTCATAGTCGGCGATGTAGATTTCCTTGTTGTTGCGGTTCTGCACGGTCCCGGTCATCCGCTCGTTGTCACGATCCGAATCGAATACCAGCTTCGACATGGCGACGCCGTTCAGCGCCCGCTGCGATTTGTGGATTTCGTCCGACATCGTGTGCGCGAACAGGCGTGCATTCGAACCGTTGTAGACACGCGGATACACCGCCTGGTGCGTCCGGACGTTGAACATCTTCATCTCGACCTTGAAGCCCGAGCTGACCTTTTCCACGGTGCCGACGATGACGCCGTCGGCGTTGAGCTCGCGCCAGCGATCGAACGGAACGTCGGAAAACGATGTTGCTGCGGGGACAGACGAGTAGACGTCGCGCGGAATAAACGTGAACTCACGCTCGTAATTCAGGTCGTCCCACAGGACGTCGGCGATGGTTCTCGCGACCGCGATGGTCTCAGCGTCCTTGCTGAGCGCAATGAATGCCGGCACCGCAAGACGTGGAGCGTTTCCCGCGTCGCCGCTGATCGTGGCGCCAATATCACTGGGCTGCTGCGGCGCCGGCGTTTGCGACGCGGGTGTTTGCGGCGCAGGCGTTTGCTCGGCGTGCGGCAACGCCGCAAGCAGTCCCAGCGCCACTGCGCCCGTGCAGAGTATCTGTCTCATTGGTATTGAAAACTCAGGTGGACGGTCAATGTGGGATTCGGGAACTCGGCCGGCAACGGCGGCAGGGTACGAGTCTGCAGGACTGCGCGTTGCGCTGCTGCGTCCAAAGTAAACGTTCCGCTACCGCGCTCGACCGCCGTGTTGGTCAGGCTGCCGTCGCGTTGAATCGTGAATTTGACGATCGTTTCTCCGGGCGTTCCCTGATTCCGCTGCCAGGCAGAGCGGACGCGTTCGACCATCAGGGCGATATAGGCCGGGCAGCAGAAATCCTGGACGTCGAGCGTCGAGCCGGTGCCGGGACCGCCACCGGTCGAGAGACCGAATCCCTGGCCACGGACGCCGGTGTCCGACACGGTCGACCCAGGCGATGGCTGGACGCCCTTGGTCGGAGTCCGCCCGCGGGCCTGATCGGGCGCTTCTTTGACCACCGGTGCTGGTGTCTTGCTCGCCTTCGTCTGCTTCGCGTTCGGCAGCGGCTCGGTCATTTCAGGGGTCTTTGCCGCCGGCGGCGTAATCGCGGCGCGCTTGGCGGCATCGTCGGCCACCGCCTGCACCGGACGTCCGCCCATGGTCGTCATGCCGCCGTTCCGGGGCCCCTCACCGCCGCCACTGAGGGAAATGGTCATCACGGGACGTGGTTCGTCGGCGCGATGGGTGAGCAGACTGCCTGGCGCCAAAATGATCGCCACAGCCAGCAGCACGTGCGCCGCGATCGATGCCGACACCATTCGCTGCAGTCCCGCCGGCGTCTGCATCCGATCACGCAGGATATCGGTGACGTCCATCAGCGTTCGCCCGGCATCTTGGTGACCAGCCCCACGTTCTGCACGCCGGCGTTCTTCAGGCGAACGAACACGTCCATCAGCTCCTGGTACTGCACGGTCGCATCGCCGCGCAGATAGACCTCTTTGGCGTGGCCGTTTTCCATCTTCTGTCGGATTCGTTCCTGCAAATCCTCCGCCCGGACGCGATCGGTGCCGACGAAGACGAAGTGCGAGTCGCGATAGGCGGCCGGCACGGTCACTTCGACGCGTTCCCCAACCACCGTGGCGGCCCGCGTGGCGACCGGCAGCTTGACGTCGATGCCTCTCTGGATCATCGGCGCGGTGACCATGAAGATGATGAGCAGCACCAGCATGACGTCGACCAGCGGCACGACGTTGATCTCGGCGAGCGACGACGAGACCCGGCGGTGACGGCCGCTGCGACTGGACGATAACGTGGCGCCGTTCCCGAGCTTCGGCATCTATGTGAAATTCCTCTCGGCGATGTTGAGGAACTCCATGGCGAAATCGTCCATTTCGGAGGCAAACAGCTTCGTGCGCTGCGAGAGATAGTTGTAGAACATGACCGCGGGAATCGCTGCAGCGAGCCCCGCGGCCGTGGTGACGAGCGCCTCGGCGATGCCCGGGCCGACCGCCTGCAGGCTGGTCGAACCGGTTTCGCCGATCTTCTGGAATGCGATCATGATGCCCCAGACGGTACCGAACAACCCCACAAACGGCGTCATACTCGCCGTGGTCGCCAGAAACGAGACCCAGCTTTCGAGTTTGTTCACTTCGACCGCCGCCGCACGGAGCAGCGCCCGATCGACGGCTGGCAGACTCTTCAGGGTAGGACGTCCAGCCGGCGTGCGCGGATTGGGATTGTTTGCGGCCTCGGGTGGCGCGGGTGGGGCGGCCTGCCGCAACTGTGTCGTCAGCTCCGCGTAGCCGGTCTGAAAGAGACCGACGAGCGGGCTCTCGGCGAGCGATCGGCACACCGCCTGCACCTCCGAGAATTTGTTGCTGCGGCGGAAGACCTCGAGAAACTGCGCGCTTTGTCGCGCCGCGCGACGAAACGCCCACCACTTGTAGAGGAAAATGCCCCAGGACCAGATCGAGAAAAAGCCGAGCAGTCCGATGACCGCGATCGTGAGCCAGGAACCAGTTAGGAGACCGAGAATGCCGGTGTGTGAACTTTCTGACGCAACTCCAGCGGGCGCCTGCAGAAGCAGGGCGACCAGCGGGCTACCAAGCGTGCGCAAACGGCCCTCCGAGACATAGCTGTGCGCCGCTGGGACAGCGCGATGTGCAGAACTGTATCATGGCGTAAAATGGCTGTCAAACCTATGCTAGGATTGGAGTTCTCTCACTTTTCCATGCTTTCGTGATTCTTTCGCATGCTGCGGTTTCTTCGCGTTAAACATCTCGCGGTCATCGATTCGGTCGAGGTCGAGTTCGACCCTGGCTTCAATGTCCTCACGGGCGAGACGGGGGCGGGCAAGTCGATACTGGTCGAAGCGGTGGGCCTCCTCCTCGGCGGACGTGCGTCGGGCGACCTCGTGCGCACCGGCGAGGATGCTGCGACGATCGAGGCGATTTTCGAAAGCGGCGGCAAAGAAATGCTCGTGCGCCGCGAGATCACGTCGCAGGGACGGAGCCGGGCGTTCGTTGACGGCGTGCTGGCGACGGCGGGGGCGCTCAAGGATCTCTCGTCGCGGCTCATCGAGCTTCACGGTCAGCACGAGCATCAGACGCTTCTGGATCCGACGACTCACCTGGGCGCGCTCGACACGTTCGGCGCCCTCGATCGGCTTCTCGTTCCCACCGCAGCCGCTTACGAAACGATGCGCCAGATCCACGACCGGCTGGCCCGAGTGAGAGCGGCCGCCACGGATCGGGACACGCGTCAGGATCTCATTACCTTTCAACTCGGCGAACTCGATCGCGCCGGTCTGAAGGCGATGGCAGGCGAGGATCCCGGCGAAGATGTCGAACTCGCGGCCCAGCGACAGGTACTTGCGAACGCGGAACGCGTCGAGCGGCTCTGTGCTGAGAGCTACAGCGCGTTGTATGAGAGTGACGACGCCGTTCTGGCCGGGCTGGGCGGAATCTGGCGCAGGGTCGGGGAACTCGCCGCTATTGATCCGCAGTTCAAGCCCCACTTCGACGGCCGGGAACTGATCAAGTCACAGCTCGAAGATCTCGCGCACTTCCTGCGCGAATATGGTGCGGGCATCGACGCATCACCTGTCCGTCTTCAGCAGGTCGAAGAGCGCCTGGCTCTACTCGAGCGACTGAAACGGAAGCACGGCCCGACACTCGCTGAGGTCATCGCCAAGCGCGACTCGTTGCGGCTCGAGTTGTCCGATCTGGCGCGCGGCGACGATCAGGCGATCGAACTCGAACGTGAGTTAGCGGCTGCCCGCACGGAATATCTCGCTGCGGCGGGGAAGCTCTCGACCGAACGACGGCGCCTGGCGAAGTTGTTCGGGCGCCAGCTGGTCGAGCTGCTGGGCGAACTGGCCATGGAGCAGACACGTTTTGAAGTGCGATTCGGCGAATCGCCGCTGCCTGAATCGTCATGGAACGCGCGCGGTGTCGACGCCGCCGAATTCTTCGTGTCGCCGAATCCTGGCGAGGATCTTCGACCGCTGGCGCGCATCGTCTCCGGTGGTGAACTGTCGCGGGTGATGCTGGCGCTCAAGACGTTGACCGCCACCGCCCGTCACGGCTTCAGCGACGCGATCGATCGCCCGCCGAGCGACTCCGCTCCCGGTCTCATCTTCGACGAAGTCGACGCCGGCATCGGCGGCCGCGTCGCCGACGTGGTGGGCCGGAAACTCCGGATGCTCGGCTCCGCCTTCCAGGTGTTGTGCATCACACACCTGCCGCAGATCGCTGCTTACGCCGACACCCAGTTCGTGATCGAAAAGCGCGTGGACGGCGGCCGGACGCGTACCACGATCCGCCGCCTGACCGATGGAGGCCGCGTCGAGGAGCTGGCCCGGATGCTGGGTGGAGAAGCGGTGACTGAGGGTCTCCGCCAATCCGCACTCGAGATGATTGCCGGCCGGGCGAAAGCGAAAGGCGAAAGCGAAAGTCCAGTAGCGAAACGGATCCTGGCGCCGACCGCGAAGGCGATCAACACGAAGCAATCGAAGGCGAAGCCCAGTGGCGCGTAAATACCTGATCGAGACGTTCGGCTGCCAGATGAACGTTCACGACTCCGAACGGATGGCTGGCCTGCTCGAGCAGGCTGGATACGAAGCCACCGAACAGGCAGCGGACGCAGATGTCGTCGTCATCAACACCTGCAGCGTGCGCGAACGGGCCGAGGACAAGCTCTATACCCGACTCGGCGAACTGCGGCTGCTCGGCGCCGAAAGCGGACGCCATCCGATCGTCGCGGTGGCCGGATGCGTCGCGCAGCAGGAAGGCGAGGCGATTCTGAAACGCGCGCCGGGCGTCACCGATGTCATCGTCGGCACGCAGGCGATCCGCACGCTGCCGATGCTCGTCGAGCAGGCGGCGGCGACAAGACGGCCCGCCATCAACCTCGATCCATTCGACGACGTGACGTTTCCGCTCGGCATCACGCGCCGGACGGATCCGGTCAAGGCTTACGTCACCATCATCGAGGGCTGCAACGAGTTCTGCAGCTTCTGCGTGGTGCCGTACACGCGCGGCAACGAGCGGATGCGTCCCAAGCGCGACATCCTGGCTGAAGTGCGCGAAGCGGCGGACAACGGCCGCCGTGAAGTGCAACTGCTGGGACAAATCGTCAACCACTACGCCGCACCGGACGACCCCAGCTGCGACTTCAGCGGGCTGCTCGAAGCGGTTCATGAAATCGACGGCATCGAGCGGATCCGCTTCGCCAGTCCGCATCCTCGTCACGTGACACCGCGGTTTCTCAGCACGATGATGCGGCTGCCGAAGATCTGCCGTCATCTGCACCTGCCAGTACAGTCGGGCTCGACGCGCGTGCTCGAAGCGATGCGCCGGCGTTACTCGCGCGATAGTTACCTCGATTTAATCGGTCGGATTCGCGCGTCGCTGCCGGACGTGGCTTTGTCGACCGATATGATCGTCGGATTCCCGGGTGAGACCGACGCGGATTTCGACGACACGATGACCCTGACTGCCAGCGTCCGCTATCACAGCATGTTCTCGTTCAAATATTCGCCGCGGCCGAGTACGCTGGCCGAAAAACGCATGGCGGACGATGTGTCCGAGGACGAGAAGACACGGCGAATTGTGGCGCTGCAGGCGCTGCAGCGCGAAATCCAGACACGGCTGAACCAGGAGATGGTGGGCACGACCGCCGCCGTCCTCGTGGACGCCGCCAGTCGTCGCCACGACAGTGAGTTATCAGGCCGCACGAGCAGCAACGTCGTCGTCAACCTCCCCGGCCAGGCGGAGTGGATTGGCCGAACGGTGCCGGTGCGGATTGAGCGAGCAGGACCGCACAGTGTGTGGGGCCAGATCGACGGCGCCGCCAGCGCCTAGCGAAGAAAGGTGTTATGCAGATTGAAATGATCATCAAGGGACTGATGGTCGATCCGGTCACCAGCATGCCGATCGTCATCCTCCGCGACAAGGACGGCGAGCGCGTGCTGCCGATCTGGGTCGGCATCTTCGAAGCCAACGCGATCG
>DASXIR010000021.1:0-12010 GCA_036497895.1 Vicinamibacterales bacterium
GGTTTTCGGCAGCGTCGGAATGTTGAACGGCTCCTGCGGCTGGTACGTCCGGGTCTTGCTGGTGTTGTCGATGATCGGCGAGGCCGCCGCGATCAGCATCAGATGGTTGGGTTCCGACTGGCTGGCCACTTCCGTGTAGTAGTTGTCACACAGCGTGAATTGTCTCGCGTACGAAAAGTACGAGGGAATATCCTTCTCGCCGTACTGAAGTTTCACCGCGTGCGTCGCGCGCTCGAGCCATGCCACGTGATCGTGGCGGGGATCGCCGCCCTTCGGCTGGTCTTGCGCCGGAGGAAGAATCGCGCCGTTGGCTCCTGGGAATGCTCCGAAATAGTTGTCGAACGTGTGATTTTCCTTGACGATGATCACGACGTGGTCGATCGGATTGTGCGGTTGCATGATTTCCACCACCTGGACGCACGCGTTGGTTCTGATCGCTAAGACCACGCAGGTACGAGAAAAGTTTCAAGCTCGAAGACTAGTCCGCGCCGGCTGTGGTGATGCTCGTCGCGATCAGGTCATGTCTCAGCGTGTCGGCGACAGCATCGACGAGTCGCACGGCGTTCCTCCGCGATCACGAAGACGGCCCCGAGGTGCTGCGCAGGATGTTGGCGGGCTAGGTGATTTGGACGGCTGGAAGATGAGACAAGGCTGCGCGGCCAAACTTCATGATCGCGACGATGGCCTTCCCGAAGCTGACAATCTCGAACGGTTTCGCCACCACGGCATCGAACTGATGCCCTGTTATTTTCGATCTTCAGAAGGGCGATCGGGCCTCGCGCCGGGCGATGGTGCGGCGCGCCGCCGTCTGCCAAAACGCGATCGCCACCAGGCCCTTCTCGTCACGTCGTATCGAAGCATCCTTCGAACGCGTAGAGGAGATTTCTGATGTCGCTGCCGTCAATGCCCTGGAGGATAGGCCCGCCGAGTTGCTCGCGATCGACAGTGGCAGTGTAGCAGCCATCGGTGGTCACGAGGAGGTCGTACGTGTTGCTCAGCGTCTGTCGTTGGGGGCCGAACCAGGTGAGCGCGCACACCCAGTCGCCGGCGCCGCTGGCGCCGCCCGCTGGCTTGCGGCAACTCGCCGTCACGCCGAAGTCCGACGCCGATATAGGCGGCAGTCCCAACTGCGAGACCTGGAGCTGGACCAGGTTGGCGAACGTCGGCGCGATCGCACCCTCGATCCGGGCCGACGTGACGGGACTGGGCCCGCAGGCGAATACGGCGACGATCATCACGACTGCGAGCGCCCCGCCCAGACCCATGCCGATTGCTCGGTCGAGCACGATCTATCCTCCGATGTCCCGCCGCCGCAACATGCGGTACGCGACCACCAGGCACACCACGATGTAGGTCGCGCTTACCATCGTCCCCTCGAGCAAGGGGCCATAGTAGGGCGTGGCCGTCAAAAGCCCGTGCCACGCGCCGAAGGCGGAGGTGATGAGCAGTTGTCGCAACGTCTCGGGGCCGTCCACGAAGGCATAGAGCTGCATCATTAGGCCGGCGACCACAGGCAGTCCGATGCCCGCCGCGCTGTTTCGAGTGGCCACCGACAGCACCGCGGCCAGAGCGGTGAAGCCGAGGGTTGGCGGCAGCACCGTCACCCAGGCGAGCGCGACGCTGATCAGCGCCTTCGACGGCGGCACCAGTTCACCAGACAAGCCGATGAGAGGTTGAGATCCGACGACGAGCACTCCAGCGGCGACGCTGCTCACCGCCAGCGCGGCGACCGCCAGCGCGGAGAAGCCGAGCGCTGTCAGCACTTTTCCGCCAAACACCTCGCTGCGGCTCCGCGAGCGCGTGAGTATGGTCGTCCAGGTACCGTAGCGGTCCTCAGCAGAGAACACGTCCCCGCCGACGACGCTGGCCAAAACGGGGAAGACCCACAACGCGCCGAACCCGAGCACGACCAGGGGTATCGCGAAACCCGACTCTTTCACGGAACGGCCGAACAAGGTGTCGGTCGGCACGCTGCTTTGCACGCGCATCGCCGCTGCGAAGCCGAAGGGACCGGCCACACATGCCGCGAGCACAATGCGTGTCTTGAGTTGGGCCGCGAGCTTGGTGCACTCCACGCCGGTAACCGCCAGGACGCCGCGAATGCTCACGACGCCGCCTGCGACGGCCCAGAGTCGTTCATGGCGCCGCGCGATGCCGCACGCGTTTCCGCTGCGCCGTGCTCCGTGAGATCGAGGAAGAGTGACTCGAGCGAGCGCTGGTGCCGCTCGAGAAGCCGCACGGCGATGCCGGCTCGTCCGAGCGCGACCACGTACGCGTCCAGAGCCTCGATGTCCGCCGATACTTCGAGAGCGCCATCAGTCAGAGATGTCGCTCGCACTCCCGGCTGCGACGAGGCCAGTTCGAGGGCAGCGTCATTGTTGCTCGTCCGCAATAGGAAGACCGCTGCGGGCGCAAGCTGTCGCAGTTCGCCGGTCGCGCCGGAGAACACCACGCGGCCGCGGTCGATCACAGTGAGCATGTCGCAGAGCTCTTCAACCTCCGCCATGTCGTGACTGCTCCAGATGACCGCTGTGCCTTCATCGGCTAGACGCCGCGCGATGGCGCGGACGTCGCGAGCGCCGCGCGGATCGAGAGAGCTCGTCGGCTCGTCGAGGAAGAGCAGCCGCGGGGACCGCAGCAGCGCGGCGGCCAGTCCGAGACGCTGGCGCATCCCGGCCGAATAGCTGCCGACGGTGACCTCAGCCTGCGGACCGAGTCCGATTTGCTCGAGAGCCCGCTCGACTCTGTCGCCGCCGGCTCCGCCGTCGCCGTCGAGACGCACGAGCAAGGCGAGATTCTTCCTTCCGGAGAGATACGGATAGAAGGCCGGCGTCTCGACGAAACCAGCGACCCCATCGGGTACCCGTCCGATGCTCAAGTCCCGACCAGCGCCGAGGAGGCGCACGGCGCCCGCATCGCATCGGACCAGCCCGAGCATGACGCGCATCAGCGTGGTCTTACCGGCGCCGTTCGGACCGAGGAGTCCGTGCAGCTGACCCGGTCTGGCGACAAGGTCCACACTGCTGAGGGCTTCGTGCCTACCGTAGCGCTTGGAGACGCCGAGGGCTTCCAATGCGAATCGTTCCATGCCTCCCTTGCAAACCGCCTACGTCCCGATGACCGTGCTGTCCGCACCATAAATCATCGCCTTGACAACATCATGACAATGCCGCAAGCCGAGGCATATCGACAATCGAACAGCGGAGTCCGCTGGCAGATCACGGATTTTACGGCGGCGTCTTCCGATCATCAGCACTTCGTAATACACCGCGGGTATCTTCGTTTCGGTCCAGCGATCACCCTCGCTCACCGCCGTCCATTCGCCGGAGGTCAAAGATGCGGATTCAATTTGCTCGTCGCCCTCTCCTATGGTCCTCGCTCGTCGTTGTATCTCTCGTCGCGACCGGTTTTGCCCTCGCTGGCCCCTTGACGATCGGCGTCCAGCCCGACGGCAGCATTCTCGTGCCGACCGGACAAATCGTGACTCCGGCGGGCAAGCATATCCAAGTCAGCGACCGTCCGCTGGGGATGGCTCTCAGCCCTGATGGTCATATCCTCGCCGTCGTGACCGGCAGCAACTTCGCCTCGCGAGCGCTGGATCTCATCGATGTGAACACCGGGACGCTGAAGCAAGCCATTGGCATCAACAACAGCTTCGTCGGGGTCGGCTTCAGTCCGTCCGGTGACAAGATCTACGTGGGTGGGGGAACCAACGACGTCAAGGTGTTCTCGTTAGTGGCCAGTGGGCCAACGGCTGGAACCTATATCGCCGCGACCCCGGCAACGATACCGATTACTCCCGGTAGTCCGTCGCCGAGCGGCCTCTCGGTGAGCCCGGATGGCACGCGCGTGTACGTGGCGTTGAACCTGGCAAACCAGGTGGCAGTGATCAATACCGCCACGTCGGCCATCGTCACCCGCGTCGCGGTAGGGACCTATCCCTACACTACGGTCGTGTCGACGGACGGCTCGAAGGTCTACGTCACAAACTGGGGCGGCAGAATCCCGACCGCGTCCGATGTCACCGACGGCATGAATCCGGTCGTCGTCGACCCGCGGACCGGCATCCCCAACACCGGTACTGTTTCCGTGATCGACACCGCGAGCAACAGCGTGCTGAAAACGATCAACGTCGGGCTCCACCCGACCGGCATGGCGCTCAGCCCGCGGGGCGATCGCGTGTACATCACAAACGCCAACAGCGACACGGTGTCGGTGATCGACACGCTCACGGACGCAGTTGTGAAGACTCTGTACGTCGGCGGCCCAGGCGCGGATCACGATGACGATCGCGATTGGGATCACGATCGGGACCGCGGCCGAGCTCCGGCCCCCTTGCTCGGCGCCTCGCCCAATGCGGTGGCGGTGAGCGCGGACGGGCGCACTCTCTATATCGCCAACGCGTCGCAGAACGCCATCGCCGTCGTCGACGTGGACCGACCGGCGAACGATGCGGTTCGTGGCCTGATCCCCGCCGGCTGGTACCCGACCGCCGTGGCGTTGAATGCGACCGGCGACCAGCTCTTCATTGGCGACGGCTATGGATTTGGGTCGATCGCTCCAACAACCCGGGCCGGCACGGGACGCAGTTATACGGATCGCGTGGGCGTCGTCTCCGTTGTCGATGTCCCGAACGACAAACAACTGCATGAGTTTACGAAGCAGGTGCGCGACAACGACCAAAGCATGCCTCCGGTCGTCGACCCCAAGTGGGTGGAGAACAGCGACAATCGAGGCGGATCGGGGCACGACGACCCACAATGGTCGCCCAACGCACAAGGGAACCCGATTCCAACACACCTGGGGGACCCCTCGCCGATCAAGCACGTCTTCTACATCATCAAGGAGAACCGCACTTACGATCAGGTGTTCGGGGACATGCCGCAGGGCAACGGCGATCCGACGCTCGTGCAGTTCGGGCGCAACGTCAGTCCGAATCACCACGCGCTCGCCGAGCAATTCGCGCTGCTCGACAACTACTACACGCCAAGCGACCAGTCGGCATTGGGGCATCGGTGGGTCCTTCAAGCGTACCCGAGCACGTGGGTGCACAAGTACGGCAATGGCCGCAACGACCAGAACCCGATGCTTCTCGGACCAACCGATGCGATCTACGACAGCGCCAAGCTCCATGGCCTGTCGGTCAGGTCGTACGGTGAACGCGGCCTCAACACGATTACACCGTCGAACTGGACATGGACCGACGTTTACAATGACTGGCAGAATCACACGACGAACGTCACCATCGACGCCCATGCGGTGATTCTCGGCCTGCGCGACATCTATCATCCCCATTACGCGGCAGCTGAGGCCGGCGTGCCCGACGGGTTGCGCGCGGATGTCTTCTTGAAGGAGTTCGCGGACTTCGAACGGAACGGCAACCTGCCCAAACTCGTGCTCCTGTTGCTCTACGACGATCATACGAGCGGAACCGCACCAGGATTCCCGACGCCGCGCGCGCAGGTGGCCGACAACGATCTGGCGCTCGGCCGGATCGTGGAGGCCATTTCCAAGAGCCGTTACTGGAAGGAGTCGGCGATTTTCGTGACCGAAGACGATTCGCAAGACGGTCTCGATCACGTAGACGGCCATCGGAGTGTCGGGCTGGCGATCAGTCCATACACACGGCACGGCGCCGTCGATAGCAACTTCTACACGATCGCCAATATGTTTCGGACAATCGAACAGATTCTCGGACTGCCGCCGTCGAATCAGTACGCGCGGGCTGCCCAACCCATGTTTACGACGTTCACGGCCAAGCGGGATCTGACGCCGTACACCGCGTTGCCCAACAACATTCCGCTCAACGAAATGAACCCGGGGCTCTCCGCCTTGAATGGGCTGCAGCGCGAGCTCGCCGAGTTCTCGCTGGCGATGGACAAATCGGCGCCGGACTCGGCGCCGGCCGACCTCTTGAACCGCGCGATCTGGCATTCCGTGAAGGGATTCGATACGCCGTACAACTACGGGCGTCCGACCAAGCAGGACGGGGCGACACTGCTGCGCCTTGCCCTTGCCGGTTTGTAGAGGGCTCGGTCGATCGGAAAAGGCGTTCAACAACCACGAATACGGCTCAACGGTGGGCGCTGACGTCAGCGCCCACCGCCAAGCGTCGGCGTCCGCGCCACTCGCCGCTGCGTTCGACCCTTGCAACTCGTTTCCGTTCTGCGGGCTCGGATCACCTCGAGGGGCTGACATCGATGCGCTTGCGTTTGATATCGGCACTGATCTGTGTATGTGCACTGCAGCACACGCCTGCCCTCGCGCAGGTCGTCGTCACGGGAAGTCTTTCAGGGATCGTGAAGTCGACGGACGGGGCCAGCGTGCATGGGGCCACCGTCAGCGCGGAGTCGGCCGACCTTCAGGGCCGTCGCGTCGCGATGACCTCTTCCGATGGCCACTACGTCGTTCCCTTGTTGGCCCCGGGTGACTACATCGTGTCGTTCGAGCTGGCGGGGTTTCAAACCGCAAAGGAGCAGGTCCGCATCGGGCTGGGACAGAACATTACGCTCGGCGTGACGCTCAACGTCGCGCCCATCGCACAGTCTGTTCAGGTAGACGCCAGAAATCTTTCCGAGTTCGGTGTCGATCAGCCGACCGTGTCGACGTTCAGCCAGCGCGGTTTCGTGGAGAAGCTGCCACTCGATCGGACGCCAAGCGGCACCGTCCGTCTGGCGCCCGACGTGCAGGCGACCGGCCCCAGCGGCAATCTCGTCATCTCGGGCGCCGTTTCGTACGAGAGCCTGTATCTAGTGAACGGTGTCGTCGTCAACGACAATCAGAGCGGGCAGCCCGATCCGCTGTTCATCGAGGACGCGATCCAGGAAACCGCCGTCACGACTGCCGGGATTTCTGCGGAGTTCGGCCGCTTCACCGGCGGCGTCGTCAACGTGGTAACAAAATCCGGCGGCAACGACTTCGGCGGATCATTTCGAACAACCTTCACAAACGACGCGTGGACGGCATTGACGCCGTTTCCCCATGACTCCCGTGTCAATACGACGGTGCCGATCTACGAGGCAACGCTGGGCGGCCGCATCTTGACCGACAAGCTCTGGTTTTTTGGCGCGGCGCGGCATTCGGACACCAAGAACTCGGCCACCACGTCGCTGACGAACCTCCCATACCAGTTCGAGAACGACGAGACGCGTTACGAGGGCAAGCTGACGTATGCGATCACGCCTCGGCATACGTTGAAAGCCTCGCTGACGAAGATCGATCTGGCCCAGTACAATCGGTCCTCGGGTACGTTCCTCGACCTAGCCAGCCTCAGTGATCGCACGAACCCTCAGCGCCTCATCTCAGCTAACTACGGCGGCGTCATCAGCCGGAACACGATTCTCGAGGGGCAATGGTCGCAGCGGACCTATTCACTCGACGGATCCGGTGCGAAGACGACGGACCTCCTGGGAGGCACCGTCTTGTACGATCGCCAGTTGAACAACGCGCGATACCACGCGCCGACATCGTGCGGCGTCTGCACGTCGGAGCAACGAGACAACTGGGACGTGCTGGTGAAGGCGACGCACTTCCTGACGAGTTCACGCACCGGCTCCCACAACATCGTCGTCGGCACCGACGTGTTCAACGACCGTCGGTACGACAACGAATTTCCGACGGCGAGCACCTACGGCATCTTTGGCACGTCGATCCTGACAGTGGGGAACACGATCTATCCGGTGTTCGCCAACGACGGCACCACGTTCATCCGCTGGTCACCGATCTTCGTCGCGACGCAGGGGACGGCGTTCCGCACCTATTCGGGCTATGCCAACGACGCGTGGCATCCGACCGATCGTCTCAGCGTCAATCTCGGCCTGCGCTTCGACAAGAATGGCGGCACTGACAGCGTGGGAAACCCGGTCGTCAAGGATCAGGCGTGGAGTCCGCGACTGGGCCTCTCGTGGAATCCTGACGGCCGAGGCGTGTGGACGCTCAGCGGTGGCGTGGCCCAGTACGTTGCCGGCATACTCGTCACGGTCGCCGACAGCAGCTCCCCCGGCGGCCGTGCCGCCACGTTCGACTACGCGTACGGTGGACCGCCGATCAACACAGACGCCTCCGGCTTGCGGCTGGACCAGAACACCGCGATTCAGACCGTGCTCAACTGGTTCACCCAGAACGGGGGCACGAACCGGACAACGCGAGGCGCCCCGAGCGTTCCCGGACTAACGACCGTGATCGGGGGCACCCTCGGCTCGCCAAGGGCGCTCGAGTATACGGCGGGTGTGGCTCGGAAGCTCGGCGCGCACGGCGTGGCCCGGGTCGATGGCCTCTACCGCGACTACGGGAATTTCTACAGCAACCGGATCGATCCAACGACGGGCCGCGTGACCAATAGCGTCGGGCAGGTGTTCGACCTGGCGATCGTCGACAACACGAACGATCTCACACGGACGTATCGCGCGCTGAGAGCGCAGCTAAGCCTGAGGCCGACAAACGTCATCACAGTGGCAACGAACTACACGCTGTCCAAGACGTCAGGCAACTTCGACGGCGAGACATTTCCGACCGGTGGTCAGGCAAGCGCCACCAGCGAGACCTATCCGGAGTACACGCAGCTCTCCTGGAATCGGCCGACCGGCGATCTGTCGATCGATCAGCGACACCGCGTTCGGGCGTGGACGACTGTGCGGGTGCCGCTCGGGTCGCGCGCCGGCGATGTGAACATCGGTGTGATCGAGTCGGTCGACTCGGGGACGCCGTACGGCGCGGTCGGTGCCGTCGACCCTCGTCCGTACGTCCAAAATCCAGGCTACGTCAATCCACCCGCCACCGAAGCGTACTATTTCACGGCGCGCGATGCGTTCCGAACCGCGACCACCAGCCACACCGATCTGGCGCTCGTCTACACGCACACGGTGAACAAGGTCGAGCTCTTCGTTCGCGGCACGGTAGTCAACGTCTTCAACCAGGCTGGAATCTCCAACGGCGGTGCCGTCGACCAGTCGATCCTCACCGCGAACAACACGTCCACGCTCCAGCGCTTCGATCCGTTCACGATGGTCCCGCTCCGAGGCACCAATTGGGATTACGGGCCGAACTTCGGAAAGCCCCTGACGCGTCTGGCGTATCAGACGCCGCGTACGGCCGGCATCTCGGTCGGATTCCGATTCTGAGCGGGCTGTCCTTGCGGGCAGGTTCGTTCATTTCAACTATCGACACGGGAGGCTGACGAGACACGAAGAACGGATCAGGACGGCGCGACGATCGCCGGTGCCTGGGCTTACCTGCGGCCGCAAGCCCTCGGCGTCGCGCACGGGCCTGGCGATTCGTTGCGCAGACGTTACATCGTCCGTCTCTTGCGCACCCTGACGGAGAGGGCACGCCGTGTCACGCCTGACACGGACGAGCATCGCTTGGCGCCGGCGCGCGCGCCAGCCGCTTCCCCGTTTCCGGTCGCGCTGCAGCAAACGGGTCGGGCTGCTACGGTCACGGTGATCGCCGGCGAACACTTCTCGCCTGGCGCGATGAGCGGTAGGCGGGCTATCGAGATGCGATCGAATCAAGCCGAGACCGCCGGTCAGATATGACGAGACCGAGGCACGCCGCGCTTCCCAAGCGGCAGGCCGAGCGTGACTTCGCCCGTGGCGGCGACAAGAGAACATCTGACGCCGCCACCGAGACATCCAGCGGAGCATCCGACGTCGACGTCGATGAGCTTGGCTGCTGCCATACCGACGCTGGCGCTGACATCGACGGAGCTCGGACCGGTCGGAGCACCAGCACTGCCACCGATCCAGGGCCCACGAACGCGTCCGCGTAGGCGGTCTGCGGCACGAGCACGACGGCAACGAGAAGTACCAGGAGCGCCGTCACACGCTCGCTGACCGCGCGGAACGACTGCGCCTTGTCGAGTGCGTCGGCGACGTCATCGAAGACGGGTTCAATGCGATTGCGAACTTGGACACCGTTTGACGTGAGGTACAGCCAACCCCACAGACCGCCGAGTACTGCGCCAACGCTCGCCGCCGCCACGACCCGCCATCGATTGTCCGTCGCCGTCGCCTGATCACTCTTCGTTGTCGTTGAAGCCATCGCGTCATCCCCTCATTTCTGATGGTGGACCGGGCTGCAAATGATGCGCCGCAGGCCGGGTGTCAGTCGGTTCGCACTTGCCAACGCGCTGGCACTTCGCGTCGGCGCGCAGCCAGAAACAACGCCGAATATCACCGTACGAGCGCTGGCTGCAGTTGCGGTTCCTGGTCGAGAGGAGTGTGAGTATGGCTGAATTGATCGTTGTTGGTTTCAAGAAGGACATGTGGTCGCGGGTAGGAGGCGCTGAACATGCTCCAGGACATGAACGCCACCTGGATGCCGCCTTCGGCTATCGCACCAGGGGAATGCCGTCAGACGATCGACTCTGCACGCTCGTGGTCGACGTCAGCCAAGGAGCGGTGCGCATCACGGACCGCCAGGAACCCGACGGTGTGGGAACCTGCAGCGCGTTCTGCGGGATGCGTGGCAGTCTTTCCAGCGTGGTTCTCGGGCATCCGCGCGTCTGCTCGCGGAGGAGATTGATGGCCTGAGGCGCTCGATCGACTTCGTTGAAGCCGAGCAGGAATTCAAAGCGGCGAGTGGGCATCAGGCTCGTGGCGTTGGTAGATAACTTTGGGGGCATGGCGATCATTCAGCGCACGCTGGGCGCGATGCTAAAGCACGAGGTTCGCCGCGGATCTATTTTCCGCATTGGTTCACCGCTGCCGTTCGCGTTCCCCGCCGCTCGGACTGGCCCGCAGGATTTCCCTCGTCGAGGCTGCCGTCACGCCACTGCAGACGCTAACCATTGCCGCGGCGAGCGCGGCGCGTCTACCCGTCGGTTCATTCATCACTGGCCGGATCAACGGATGAGTGGCGCGATCCATCTGAGTGTCAACGGGCTGGCGGTTGCGCACCCGCTGTCACCAAGGTTTGGGCACGATTACGCCGTCAACGAAATTCGCCCACGATCCGGGCACAGAGATGTGGCAGCGATCGTGCGGACCCTGTTGGCGGCGCGCGGTCGCGGACGGCCGCCGCGACGAAGGAAAGGACACGAGTCATGCAGGATACTCACGTGAAAGACGCAGTCGACCAGGTTCGATCGGCCACACAGCAGCTGCACAAGTCGATCAGCGACGCAGCGGCCAAGCGCGGAGGGGCGGTCAAGGCCGATCTCCAGGCCGTTCCGCAGATGGCTAAGGCGGCCGCCGACTCGATTAAGGGATCGATGGCGACACAAAACGAAGCCGCCAAGAAGAGTCTCGCGGAAGCCGTCACGAGCTTGGAAGCCGCCGGCAAGCATGCCGCCGACGGCGTCAAGACGTCCGGCAGGGAATTTCAAACTGCCGTCAGACAGACGATCGCCGACGCTCGTACGGCTGCGCAGAAGGCCAGCGAAGCTGTGGCGGCCAAACGGACTGCCGGCGCGACGGCCGGCGCGAAAAAGTAGGAGAGAACGATGCGCAACTACATCGCAGTGGTGTTCGACGATACCAACAAGGCGTACAAGGGTCTCCACGCGCTCTGGCAGATGGACGAGGAAGGCGCGATCACCGTGCACGGCACGACGGTCGTGCATCGCAACGACTGGGGCGATTACCAGGTCGACTCCAAGGACACGCACCCTGCGCTGGCCACCGCGGTCGGCGTCGGCGTCGGAGCCTTGATTGGCGCACTCGCGGGTCCCGCAGGCGCCGCGATTGGCGCCGCGAGAGGCGCGGCGATTGGTGCGGCATCGGGCGGCGCCGTCGGCGCCGTCGCGGATCTGAGTCGCGCAGACACTCGCGACGAAACGCGCTACGAGACCGGCTGGGTCCTTGGCATCGGCGAGTCCGCCGTCATCGCCGACGTGAGTGAAGACACGACACTCGCGATAGACGATCGGATGCGCATCCTCAGCGGAACCGTCCATCGTCGCAACTACGGCGACGTGGTCGACGACAAGTGGTTCGGCGACTCTCCGTACGACTACTACCTCTACCCATACGAATACGTCCCGGCGTATTCGCCGTGGTGGGCCGACTGAGGA
>DASXIR010000022.1:0-2663 GCA_036497895.1 Vicinamibacterales bacterium
CAACGGCAGTCCAACCAAGACGGCGATCGTGGACGCCGCCGGCTCGCGCACGCAGGTCGCGCAGCTTGCGACTGCCGTGGTCGTGATGGGCGTCCTGCTCTTCGCGACATCGCTCATCGAACGGCTTCCAGTCGCGGCGCTCGCCGCGCTCGTCTTTGTCGTCGGGCTCAAGCTGATCGACATCCGTTCGCTGCAGCAGATCTACCGCTTCCGCATACGTACGTTCCTCGTCGCGCTGTCGACACTTTTCTCGGTCGTCGCATTGGGCGTCGAACGCGGCATCTTCGTCGCGATCGTCTTGTCCGTGCTCGATCACCTCAGGCAGGAATATCACACGAAAGATGTCGTGCTGACCGCGCCAGGCGGCAAGTGGCGGGCGGCGACGCCTGGCTGCGAAACCGGCCCGGGGCTCATCGTCTATCGGTTCGAAGCGCCGCTGTTCTTTGCGAACGCCGACTACTTTGCCATGCGCGTGCAACAGATCGTTGCGAGCGCGCCGCATCCCGTCCGATGGTTCGTCCTGGACCTGGCCAGCATGAATGACCTTGATTACACCGGCGGTCTCACACTCGCGAGGACGGTGGAGCAACTCCGTCGGCAGACGATCTCAGTGGGGCTCGTCGCTGCGGACGACGTTGCGGAAGAACTCGAACACATTGGCATCACGGCGCAGATCGACCGTGACCAGATGTTTGAAGCCATTCACGACGCGGTTGAGGCGTATCGACTGCGCAATCCCTGAGACGTGCCGTCGGCTCCGGGCCATCGCTGGACGTTGCGCGGCCGGCCGGAGATGTCCCATGATGGACATCACTTACAGACATGGAACTCGCAAAGCAGTTCATCACGTTCTTCGGGCTCGCGTTCAGCGCGCTGCTGCCGCTCATCAATCCCCTGGGCGACGCGCTGGTGTTCATGGGGATTGTCGGTGCCGCGCCTGCCGACGTCTACCTCGCGTTGTCGAAACGGATTGCCATCAACACCGCGCTGTTCATGATGGTGATTCAGGTGGTCGGGACGACGATCTTCAAGTTCTTCGGCATCTCGCTGCCCGTGATGCAGGTCTCGGGCGGCCTGGTCCTCGCGTCGATGGGGTGGCACCTGCTGAATCAGAGCGATCCGGCACCAACGCCGGGGACCGTGACCACCGACGGTCCGGATATCGCGTGGCTCGAGCGGCAGTTGTTCTATCCGTTCACGTTTCCCATCACCGCCGGCCCCGGGGCTGTCGTCGTCATGGTCACGCTCAGTGCGCATGCCTCGGTCGCCGGCGGCCCCTCAGTCGTCGGTGTTCTGCCGACACTCGCGGCACACGGCGGCATCGTGGCCGCGGTGCTGCTGCTGTGTGTGGCCGTCTACTTCTGCTACGGTCACGCGCCAGCCATCACCGCCCGCGTCCGGCCCGGGACGACGCACGGCATCCTGCGGGTGATTGCGTTCGTGCTGTTCGCGATCGGTGTGCAGATCACGTGGAATGGAGTCGCGGCCCTGCTGCAGACAGTGGTGCCTGGCCATCCTTCACTGTGAAGAAAATCCTCTGGCGCGTTGATCGGCGACAGCCGCAGTGTGAGTTAGCCGGGCCATCCGTGGGTGTTCGCGGTGGGTCTGTTCCCGCTGACGGGGCCCTGTAAGAAAACCCACTCATCCGCAACCGCCGAATGGCTTACCCTGACCAGGTGGTTAAACCGTCCGGACAGCCGCGGAGAGAGACCAAGGCCCGCATCCTCGACGCCGCCGACGCGATCTTCGTCCGGCGCGGCATCGACGGCGCGCGCATGCAGGACATCGCCGACCACGCCGGCATCAACAAGGCCCTGCTGCACTACCACTTCCGGACCAAGGCGGATCTCGCCCGAGCGGTCTGGCTCCGCATCGCATCGTCATTCGTGCCGGGAATCATGTCGATGCTGGCGTCCGACCTTTCTCTCAGCGACAAGATCGACCAGTTCGTCGAGGCGTACCACACGAGGCTCACGCAGCACCCGTATCTGCTGGCCTATGTCATCAGCGAATCGGCGAGGCGGCCGGATGTCGTCGAGGACTTCTACTCGCCGGAGCGACGGCGCGCGGCGCGCCGCATGGTCGGCAAGCTGCGCAAGCAGATTGACGAACAGGTCGCCGCGAAAAAGATGGCGCCGCTGTCGGCCGAACAGTTCGTCGTCACGTTGGCGGGCAGTTGCCTGTTCCCGTTTGCGGCGCGGCCGATGCTTTCTGAGGTTCTCGGCCACAGCCCGAAACAATTCAAGGACTTCATCCAACGGCGACGCAAGGAACTCCCGGTGTTTCTGAAGAGAGCCCTTCGGCGGTGAGGTATATCGATCGATGAAAAAACTTCTCGTTCTCGTCGTTCTCGTCGCCGCGCTCGCCGTTGGCGGCTTCTTGTGGACGCGGCAGAAGCCGGTCGTGTCTTCGCAGCTGATCCTTCACGGCAACGTCGACATCCGGCAGGTGTCATTGGCGTTCGACGGCAGTGGACGCATCGCCGAAATGCACGCAGAAGAAGGAGACGTCGTCAAGGCTGGAACCGTGCTGGCCCGCCTCGACACGCGCACGCTCGCGCTGCAGGCCGACCAGGCGGCCGCGCAAATCCAGGTGCAGGAGCAGACGCTGCGTCGCGTCCGGGTCGGTCCGCGGCCGCAGGAAATCGAGCAGGCGCGCAGCCG